>DAOUHE010000238.1:0-3188 GCA_034428715.1 Dehalococcoidia bacterium
CCAACGCCGCAAAGTATTCGACTATGGGTGCACCTGTTGCCTCAACCATCACTACCACTCCCACATCCCAACAAGATAGCAACCATTTTAAACAATTTTGAGACCTTTATTAAGACGCGATTGCCCTAATCATGTTACGTTATGGAAACTCGGCTGGGAACGGATGGGCTGCGTAGCTAATTTTGTTGATCGATCCTACCTATGTCCGCGGTATTTTGGCGAATTTACGCCGGTCAGGGTGGGTCGGCGCTAGTAGACAACGGTTTCGCATTGCCGGTACTATCACATTGTCATTTACCGCCCGGCGCGATACTGGACCGCCCACCTGAGTTTGGTTCGCCTGAGGGCGGTTCAATGGCTGATTTCGGAATACGGAGGCCGATATGCCCATCGAGCAGGTTTCACCAGATCTTGAGCGTATTGTATCTTCTGACCAGCCGATAGTTGAGCTGGCCACAGGGTTTGGCAACGAAAACGGTCCGGCGGAGGGCCCAGTCTGGTGGCATGAAGGCAGGTACCTCCTGTTCAGCGACATTGGAAATAACCGGCGGATGAAGTGGGCTCCCGGAGAGGGAGCGACTCTGTTGCAAGAGCCCACCAATTTCGCCAACGGTCTGACCAGGGACGTTCAGGGGCGGCTGGTTGCCTGCGACCGGACTCCCCGGGTCGTCCGCACCGAGCTCGACGGCAGCATGACGGTGATAGCCAACAATTACCGGGGCACCCGATTGAACCGGCCCAACGACGTGGTGGTCAAGTCTGACGGCAGCATATTCTTCACCGACCCGGGCGCACCGGCTCCCGGGTTTGACCTGGATTACGCCGGGGTGTACCGGGTATCGGCCGATCTGGGAACGATTACTTTGTTAGTTAAGGATTTCATCACGCCCAATGGGCTGGCCTTTTCTCCCGACGAGAGCATCCTTTACATCAACGATTCCCGTAGGGGACATATACGGGCGTTTGACATGCAACCCACCGGGGCCCTGGCATTGGCAACCGACCGGGTCTTTTGCGACCTTAATGGCGAGAGGCCCGGCGTCCCCGACGGGATGAAGATAGACGTGGAGGGCAACGTTTACTGTGGGGGTTCCGGGGGATTGTGGATACTGGACTCGACGGGCAACCACCTGGGCACGGTGGTTCACGGCGCGCCGGCGACCACCAACATGGCCTGGGGCGGGGCCGATTGGAAAACCATGTTCTTCACCACCCGCAACACTTTGGGCAGTATTGAATTTAAGATCGCGGGCGTGCCGGTGCCGGTGGGGAAATAAGGAGACACTGGGTTAACCAGGCTGGCTTAGCCCTTGGTCCATTGGGGCGAACTACCGAGGGTCATGAAGGGGCTTGGGAAAGAAAAAGGAGCCGCGGGATTCCGCGGCTCCTTTTGTGGTCGCGTTCCTAGCGGCGCATTGAACTGAAGCAATCGCTACAGTACACGGGCCGATCGCCACGGGGGCGGAAGGGAACCATGGTGTCGACGCCGCACTGGGCGCAAACCGCCGGGTGCATCTCCCGCTGGGAAAATCCGTCACCTCCACGCGGCTGATTACGCCGCGCGCCCCGGCATTCCGGGCACCGCTTGGGCTCATTGGTGTAGCCCCGGGAGGCGAAGAACTCTTGTTCCCCCGCGGTGAAGATGAATTCTGCTCCGCAGTCCGAGCAAGTTAGGGTTTTGTCTGCGAGTGCCATTTGGATGACCTCCATATGATTGGGTGTGGTTCAGTCTTGGTCATCCGAATTCTTGAGATTACGGAAGTTAAACCGTGTACGGGAAACCTTAACTAACACCGGCTCTCATTATACCAGATAAATACTATCATTAGTCAAAGCCATCTTTTATGTCACCACCCGTACCTTCTCCCGTTCCACCAATTCCCAGTCTATTTCATACCCCAGGCCCGGTTGCGTTGGAGCGTACACCAGGCCGTGTTCATCGACTTCAATATCTTCGACCAGGGCGTATTTATTGGCGCCGGAAGCCGGAAACACCTCATAGTAATCGCAATTGTTCATGGCCATCATCACGTGAAGGTTCGCTACGTTGTTGAGGGAGTTGCCTCCGTGGTGGATCTCACACTTCATGCGGAACGCTTCGGCCAAATGGGCCGTTTTGATCAAGGGCGTTATCCCCGCGGAGACGGCCACATCGCCGCGCAGCATGTCGGTGGCGCCCTGCTGTATCCACTGGGCCATGCCGTAAAACCGTCCCGGTGCCCATTCGGTGGACAGTATCGGTATATCCAACTTGCTTTTGAGTTTTATGTAGTTGTAGATATCTTCTTCCGCCAGCGGGTCTTCATACCAAAGATAGTCCAACGCTTCAACCGCGCGGCCGACGCGCAGGGCATCCTCGTAGGTATAAGACCACATGGAATCCAGCATCAGCACCGTGCCGTCACCCACGGCATTACGAACCACCCGGCAGATCTCGATATCCTCACGGGGTACGGCGTGGGGGTGGATTTTATAGGCAGTCCAGCCCTTGGAGCGGAAGTCCAGTGCTTCATCGGCATAGTCTTCGGGGGTGGCCAGGTAGGCGGAACTGGCGTAGGCCGGAATCCGGTCCCGGCAGGTTCCCAAAAGCCGGTGGATAGGCAATCCGGCTGCCTTTCCGGCGATGTCCCAAAGCGCCACGTCCACCGCGCCGATGCCGTTGGTGGCCACGGAACGGTTTTGCTTCCACATCCATGCCCAAATGGCTCCGATATCCAGCGGGTCGCGGCCCAGCAGATTAGGTTTGATGAATTCCATTATTGATCCCGCAAAGGCATCAGCCCCCTGCCGGGATGAGCCCAAAAATGCATGGCCTTCCAAGGGTTCGCCGTGGAGGGATTCATCGGTATGCACCGTTAAAACACCTAACAAACGGTTCCCGCCGAAAGAGTTGGTGCCGGTGCTCCAATTGGCGGTGTTCCAATTGAACATGGTAACGCTCAAGTCCGTTATTTTCATGACTCAGTCTCCAACAAGCATTTGGGTCAAGGGCTAAAATTTCCGCTAGCTACCCAGTAGTCCACGTATTTCAGTGTTACCTTAACCCACATTTCCCAAATGGCTGAATATCCCTCTGAGTAAATCGTCGGCATTCTTTAAACCATTGTCCATTTGTGAGACGTTGGCCGTCGGTATGGCTATAATTACCCCATAGCCTGGCGAGTTTTATATAGGTAGCGTAAGCATCC
>DAOUHE010000239.1:0-8995 GCA_034428715.1 Dehalococcoidia bacterium
CCAACGCCGCAAAGTATTCGACTATGGGTGCACCTGTTGCCTCAACCATCACTACCACTCCCACATCCCAACAAGATAGCAACCATTTTAAACAATTTTGAGACCTTTATTAAGACGCGATTGCCCTAACCCCTCCCCAAATACAAAATGGGCCGATTTCCGCCCGTGGGACTGGGGCCTTAGGCCGTTAGGTTGCAGATTCGGAATAGGGTCCAATCGCCAGCCATTCACCAACTATTCATTGGCGCCTTAATATTGACATACAACTGCCACCGGTTTAGAGTGATTCTGATTCGGGATTCAGTTTCTCCTACGGTTGAGACCCGGCATAGCGAGTAATCTGGTACCGAAACCTTAACAACCCATTGTCCTCCCGAGGCGCCCAGCCGGCTTAATTTGGGGAAGGCGGTGTGAATCCGCCGCGGTTGCGCCACTGTGTACGGGGTGGATGTTCGCCGGAATTTGGACTAAGCGTTTAACCAATGTCACGATTGCCGGCCTTCTATTCATCTTGTAAGCCAGGAATCCTGCCCGGGAAGGCGGAGCTCCGATCTGCGCTGAACAGAAAGGTTCCGGTGCGGTGCGTGCCTTTGTGGATAACACCGATATGCTGAATGAGTCCTTGACCCCCGGCGGAGATAGAGTTGGGGGTTTTTTATTGCCCACTGTTTGGCAGTGGTCACTTTGACCGAGAATACCGTTCTCGAGAAATCTTGGGGGACTTTGGACCTGGTTAAACATGACTGGTGAAAACCAAGAAATTTCTAGTATCGCGTCCGCTACCACGTCTATCACCATACTAGGCATTGGACCGGGAGACGCCCAGATGCTCACCCTGCGGGGCCAACATGCTCTGCAGAAGGCCGATCTGGTGGTGGGATTCAAGACCGTGTTGGACGTGGTGACACAATGGTTGGGAAACGCCGAGGTGCGGCCCATGGCCTACCGGGACCAGGAAGAGGTCCTGGAGTACGCCGGACAGCAGGCGGCCCTGGGCAAGGACTGTATCGTCTGCTGTTGGGGCGACTTGAACGTGTCAGCCAGGGAGTTGCTCCTTAGGGTCAAGCGCCGGGTGGACCGGGTGGAGTTGATTCCGGGGATCAGTTCGGTGCAAATGGCCTGCGCCAGGGCGGGCATCTCATTAGAGGACGTGGTATTCATAACCCTGCACCAGCGAAAGGAGCCCGTGTCCGACGTGCTGGAGCTGGTTCACTATTTAAAGGAAAATAGACGGCACGTGGTACTGTTGCCACGCCCATATGACCTGATGCCCGCGGCGATAGCATCCCGGTTGGTTGAAGAGGGCGTTCCCGGTTCACGTCCGTTGACGATCTTCCAAAGGTTAAGCCTGGAAGGGGAATCGGAATGGCAAGGCAGTCTGGAAGAGTGCGCCGCTCTGCCCCAGGAGTTTAGCGATCTGACCATCTTGGTGTTCCCCATACCGGAGCTTCACGCTGGTAGGGAAGCAGACGCCAAGGGCGTGATCTAAAAGATGCCGGCCAAACGCAAAAATATCCTTTTCGTTTCCACTGCCGATACCGATATCCTGGCGGCTGACAGGGCGCTGGCCGGTTTACCCAAGGGCTTTGCCAGGGTGACCGCCTATAATCCAGTCTTTGTCACCGGCCGGGAATCCCAAGAGACGCTGCTTGCCGCGGCGTCCACCGCCGACGTCGTCCTGCTGCGGTTGCTGGGCGGGAAACAGGCGATGCCCGAGATTTTCGACCCATTGGTCAACCTCTGCCGGGCCCGGGGCGTGCCGCTCATCGCCTGTCCGGGACACGAGGAGTGGGACCAAGACCTGGTGGCTGCCTGTTCGGCGCCGCCGGCGGAAGTGGACACGGTTTTCTCATACCTGATGAGGGGCGGCATCCAGAACATGGCCAACCTGTTTCTGTTCCTCAGCGACTCTTATCTCGATACGGATTACGGCCACGACGCCCCTGCCCCACTACCCTGGGAGGGCGTGTACCATCCCGATCTTGCCACTGACCTCACTGGCCCAGTCGATGCCGACACCTATGTCAAAGAGAATTTCAAACCAGGGCTTCCCTCGATTGGGGTGCTCTTCTACCGGGCCCATTGGATGAGCGGCAATCTCCAAGCCATCGACGCATTGATCCGCAGCCTCGAGGGACTGGGCGCCAACGTCTTGCCGGTGTTCAGCTATAGCCTGAAGCACAACCCTGAAGAGGAAAGCGAGCCCAACCGGACTTTCACTCGGATCTTGACCGGCGCCGACGGCCTTCCCAGGGTTCATTGCATCGTCAACACCATGGCCATGTCCATGAGCGACCTGAACAGCGAGCCCGAGTTCGGGGGACCCACCTTTGCCTCGGGATGGCCGGTGGATTACCTCCAACAACTGGACGTGCCCATGATCCAGGGCATTATCAGCACCGGCACCGAAGCCGATTGGCAAGAAAGCTCCCTGGGTCTTGGCCCCATCGACACCGCCATGAACGTGGCGCTCCCCGAATTCGACGGCCGGATCATCACCGTGCCCATCTCTTTCAAGGAGGAGACCCAAACGCCCCGCAACGGCCCGTTGAATGCCCGGCTACAGCGATACGCCCCCAAGAATGACCGGGTGGACTTGGTTGCCCGGCTGGCCGTCAAGTGGGCGTCGTTGCGGTTAAAATCCAACGGTGAAAAACGCATCGCGATAATCCTCAGCAACTATCCCACCAAGGACGCTCGAATCGGCAATGCCGTGGGCCTGGACACCCCGGCTTCGGTGATAAACCTTCTCCATGCCATGAAAGACGCCGGTTACCAGGTGGAAGACATTCCAGAAAGCGCCGATGCCTTGGTGCACCGCATCATCGAACGGTGCAGCAACGACGTGGACACCTTGACCGAGGAGCAGCTGCGCCTGGCGGTGGGGCACGTTTCAAGCCGGGAATATCAAGGGTGGTTCAAGGGTTTTCCCAACAAGGTTAAGCAGGAGCTTCAGGAGGCGTGGGGCGACCCGCCGGGCCAGGTGTACCGCTCCAACGGCAGCTTGGCCATCGCCGGGATTCAATTGGGGAACATATTCGTCGGGGTTCAGCCGCCCCGGGGATTTGGCGAAAACCCCATTGCGGTCTACCACAGCCCAGATCTGACCCCCACCCACCATTACATCGCCTACTACCACTGGATACGAGAGATTTTCAAGGCCGACGCCATGGTCCACGTGGGCAAACACGGCACCTTGGAATGGCTTCCGGGCAAAGGGATAGGACTCTCCGAGTCCTGCTACCCCGAGGTGGCTCTGGGCGACCTGCCGCTGTTTTACCCATTCATCATCAACAACCCCGGTGAAGGCGCCCAGGCAAAGCGGCGCAGCCACGCCACCGTCGTGGACCACCTTATCCCGCCCATGACCTCGGCTGACAGCTACGGCGAGATCGTCCGGCTGGAACAGTTGATGGACGAGCATTACCAGTGCCAGACCCTGGACCCCAGCAAACTGCCCATCCTGGAAAAGCAGATCTGGGAATTGACCCAGGAGGCCGAGCTCACCCGTGACCTGGGCATCTACGACCAGCCCGAGGACTTCGGGGGATTCATCCTGGAAATCGACGGGTATCTGTGCGAGTTAAAAGATGCCCAGATCAAAGACGGGCTCCACACCCTGGGCGAAACTCCCCAGGGCGAGCAACTCATTGGGTTGTTAAGCTCTTTGACTCGTCTGCCCAATTCCAGCCATGTCCCCAGCCTTCGGCGAGCTCTCGCTGAAGCGCTGGGACTGGATTATGACGAGATCAATGATGATTTGGGGGCGCCCCTTTCCGGTACGGCGCCGGAAGTTTTGGCCCGGTTGGACCTGGAAACACCTGCCCGCACCAACGGTGACCTTCTGGAGCGGCTGGAAACCCTGACACGCCTGTCCTTCCAAGAACTTTTGGACCGGGACTTTCGCCCCGAAGAGGTCGCCAACGTCGTCCGCAAACTCCTGGGCAAGGGCGATCCTGCGACTGAAACGGTGTTGGGATACACCGCCCAGACCCTATATCCGGCATTGCTAAAAACCCCAGACGAGATCGGAAATCTGCTGCACGGACTGGATGGCCGGTTTGTGCCGCCCGGGCCCAGCGGCGCGCCCACCCGGGGCATGGCCGGCATCCTTCCCACCGGGCGCAACTTCTACTCCGTCGACCCCAAGACGATTCCCTCGCCCGCGGCCTGGGAAACCGGCAAGGCCCTGGCCGATGCCCTGCTGGAGAAATACCTTGCCGAGGAAGGGTCCTACCCTGAGATGGTGGGCTTGGTGGTCTGGGGAACCTCCGCCATGCGCACCCACGGCGACGACATCGCCCAAATCCTGGCCCTCTTGGGGGTTCGCCCCGTCTGGCAGCAGGAAAGCCGCCGTGTGGTGGGCCTAGAAGTCATCCCATTAGAGGAATTGGGCCGCCCTCGCATCGACGTCACGGTGCGAATCAGCGGCTTTTTCCGCGACGCCTTCCCCAACCTGATAAACCTGTTGGACGAAGCAGTGGACTTGGCTGCTTCATTGGATGAGTCTGCCGAAGACAACATGGTGGCAAAACACCTGGCCGAGGACACGACGTCCTCATCCAGGTCTGACGACCTTCCCTCCCCCTCAGGGAGAGGGACCGAGGGTGACGGCGGTACCCGCTCCGCATCTTTATATAGAATCTTTGGCAGCAAGCCCGGGACCTACGGCGCGGGCATCCTGCAGGTGCTGGAAGAGCGCAACTGGGAGACGGTGAACGACCTGGCCGAGGTGTATGCCGCCTGGGGAGGTTTCGCCTATACCCGGCAGGAGCACGGGGTCCACGCCCGGCAGGAATTCCGCCGCCGGTTCGGCCAGATCGTGGTGGCGGCCAAAAACCAGGATAACCGCGAGCACGATATCTTCGACAGCGACGACTATATGCAGTACCATGGCGGCATGATTGCCACCGTCCGGGCTTTGACCGGCCGCAGCCCCCGCCAATTCTTTGGCGACAGCGCCGACCCTTCCCGGTCCAAAGTCAGGGACCTGCAGGACGAAGCCCGCCGGGTATTCCGAACCAGGGTAGTCAACCCAAAATGGGTTTCGTCTATGAAGCGCCACGGCTACAAAGGGGCCTTCGAACTGGCAGCCACGGTGGACTATATGTTCGGGTACGACGCCACGGCCCAGGTGGTGGAAGATTGGATGTACGAGGGCGTCACGGAATCCTACGTGTTAGATCCGGAAACGCGGCAGTTCTTTCAGGAAAGTAATCCATGGGCATTGAAAAGCGTGGTTGAACGGCTTCTGGAGGCCATCCAGAGGGGCCTTTGGGAAGCCCCGCCGCCGGACATGCAACAGAAACTAGAGGAACTCTACCTGGAACTGGAAGCGGACCTGGAGGCCCGGCAAGAGGTAAGCCAGCCCCAGGGCAATTGATGCAGACAACAGCTTGTATCCTTATCTGAAGGAGGCGATCTGTGGAAATAGCGTTGGAACTTGTTACAGAACTGGCGAAAGATGATAGTATGATGTGGGTCGTCGGAGGCGGGGAAGTTGTTAGTGAGAACGATTCTAAGGGCATCAAAGAGCCCGAGTTCTCAAACGGCTGGGTTACCGTGGAGGCGGACAACTGGCACTTCCACCTGGGGATAGATACCGTCACAGGGATTCAGTTCGTAGAGGCGGAAAGCCACGAGGACCTTATATCCTATTACGTGAGGTTTTCCAACCAAAAAGAAGAAACGCTCTTGCGCAGTTATTTCCCCAACCCATATCTAGACGAGAACAATAAGCGCACCGAGCTACAGCCGGAAAAATTGAGGGCTTTCGAGGAAATGAGGGAAAGATACGTGGGCCGGGACGGGATCATATTCGCAAAACGGCCCCGGCAACCAGCTAAATAGCCCGTCAGCCTAACCAAGTTTACACAACCGGGCCGAAATCGGCGGCCCAGGATTAATCAAAAATTCAAGGTTTAACAGGAGGATTTTATGGCAACGGCAATCACTGGTTTTATGGCGGAACGGCAGATCACGCGTTGGCTACCCCTGGCATTGGGCGCCATGGCGGTCTTTTACCTGGTCGGCTACGTAGACGGCACCGTCCACGCCGCCGCTCTGGGCAGTACCGGCGCCAAGCTCGGATACGTCCACGAAGTCTTCCACCACGCCAGACACGTCGCCTTGATGTGCCATTAGGCACCGCCTAAACCTTTAGAACGTTCCGGTACAAACAAGCCGGGGAGCAGTGGATCGCACGCAAGACTGGGCTGACTCTCCGGTTTCACCAAACTCGACCACGACAGTGGAGGGGAAGATTAAATGTCCAATCTTTCGCGGCAAGGTTGCTTTCCCAATGTAGTGCCGTCTTAATTGAAGCGGTTTGGTGACGGTTAACGGGGATGATTGGGATATGCCCTGGGCAAACCAACAGTGATTCGGTCCAAAGGCGTTGGTCGTGCCGGTCTTCTTACGGAACCTATCGCCAAGACGTTCTCCTCTCGATTGCCCCAATCCTCAGCAAGGTCATCAGCCAGAGGTTCTACCGTGCCCCTGATATTAAAGATCGCAGTGGTGACCGGACTTATTACCGGCCTCTTGGTCGGCGTATTCGACAACATTTACATGGTTCCAGTTCTGGAGCGGGCCATCGCCCTGGAAGTACAGCGGGCGGCGGAACAACCCCAAGGTCAGGCAGCGCACTCGGAAGGTGAGACTCCGGTGTCTTTGGGAGCGCAACGAATCGGGATGATCGCCGGTGATGGAATCCGTGGGTTGTTATGGGGTTTGGTGTTTGCCGCTGGATATGGTTTGTTGCGCCGGGCCGCGTCTCATTGGCAACACTTGGCGCTAGCCGCTACCGTCGGTATCCTAGCCTTCTGGGCGCTGTCTCTATTCCCATTTATGAAATATCCTCTCAACCCGCCTGGAGTGGGGGAAGAATCCACTCTGCTCTTTCGCCAGTTCTACCAAATCTTGATCATGGGCCTATCTTTAGCTGGAGCAGCGGGTTTGCTTTTGGGATTCCAAAAGATCAACAATATGGCCTCCGGAACCATATCCCGTCTCCAAATGCGGGGGCTCTTGGTGGCGGGGTACGTCGTGTTCCTGCTGGCGATATTTTTTGCCATCCCGGGGAATCCCGACCCGGTTCCGGTTCCCATAGACCTGCTGGAATTGTTCCGTACCCTGACCATGGTTGGCCAGTTCCTGCAGTGGGCCCTCTTGGCCGTGGGAGTGACACTGGCCCTGGCCTGGTATGAAAAGAGATCGAAAGACAGCGCATCTGGTTCTCCCTCGCCACCCGAACGCGGCGTAAGAGTTGGCTAGCTGCTTACCGCTCAAGAAAGAATAGACTCATTAACAACTAAATATAGCCTGAATGTGGCCCCGAGTATTCGGGGCTGAAAAGGGAAGCCGGTGTAAATCCGGCGCGGTCCCGCCACTGTAACTGGCGGGCGCTCCCCGCATCCGCCTTCGGCGGAGTCACTGGCACCGATCGATCGGGGCTGGGAAGGCCTGGAGCGCGCGCTTAATAGCCAGAAGCCAGGAGACCTGCTTTCAGGTTCGACTTAACGCCTTCGAGGAATAGAGGTAGCACTTGTGACGTTCACAACCCGGCCACGAAAGCCGGGTTTTTTGTTTGCGGTCAACGTACTCCAATTAGGGAGGGAAAGCCTGAGTTTTTCCTTCAAAGAGTCCAAGAGTTCGAAAACCAGATTAACCATTGCAGGGGTCAGGATGAATATTAGGACGCCAGTACCCAAGGGATCCGGCGTGGTTAGCGGCGAACCCCCTATTGTGGAAAGTATGCGCCGGGCCGGCGCTCTAAGCGACTTGTTCTTCCTGCCGGTTCGGGACCAGAACCAGGGAGAATGGATTGAGGCGCTATCCCTGTTTCAAGAGGACTACCCGCGGCCGGAAGACCTGGTCGTTGCCAACGGGCGAGACCGATGGGGCTCGGAGAACCGCCACCTTGCCGGTTCCAGCTTCATCGTCGCCTACCTGACTCGTCTGACGTACCCTCTGATCTCCCAATACTTGCTGGAAAAGCGAGTCCTCAACGTGTCCTTGAGCAACCTGGTGTTCCACTGGGACGGCCCTTAGCAGCCCGAGCTTTGCGGCTCTCCCGAATGATCCCGCATCCGGCCATCCTGACGCCCGAGTTGTTCCGGATGAGGCGGCTTTATATACCCAGCTCAAGGAATGGCTGTTCGACTCCAATTTTAAACTGGTGATCCCATCACTCCGCCGGGCGGCGCGGGCCAGCCTGAAAGTGTCCTGGAACGCGGTGGCATCTTCCTGTGCCCAGGTATTTCACGGGCTGTATTACTTGGGTGAAGAACCTGAGATGGTTGTCAGGAATGCCGAGGCTTTCTTCGGCGACCCATCGTCCCCGGCTTACCAGCAAGTGACCATGGAAGTGGTCGAACACCTGGGCAACCGGGGCTATTTCGCCAGGCGCGCCGGTTGTTGCCTTTGGTGGCGAGGATCAGAGGCAGGGAGTTACTGCTCCGGCTGCATATTGCTATCCAAGGAGCAACAAGACGCCGAGTTTCGGCGGTTGCTAAAAGAGCAGCGGTAAATGAGTAATTTATTGGAGACCAGGAGGCATCGTATGAGAATTGATCTGGGCAAATCGATGTCCAAAATATTCTTAACGTCGTTGATGTCAGCAACGTTGACTGCCCTTGCTTGCGGCGGCGGCAAAGCGCAAGTGCCAAGCCAACCAACCATTGATGCTACTACGGTAACGGCGCCAAGCAATGCCGCAACGCTGGGGGAGGAGCGCGTCTTATAAGGAACTGTCACGAAATAACTTGTTCTTCACTACATGCTCAGCTATACTTAATGGGTGATAGTTGAAGGAGCGATTCAAGCTCGTTACCAAGCGATTGCCCCCGTTGTGGACGAGCGGGTGGGGCGGCTGGTGCTTGCCGCTGAGGCGTCGGCGGCCGGGCGTGGTGGCCAGGCAGCGGTTGCAAGGGCCACCGGAGCTTCTCGCGGGACGATTCGCCGCGGCATACGGGAGTTGGGCCAGCCGGCCGTA
>DAOUHE010000240.1:0-8173 GCA_034428715.1 Dehalococcoidia bacterium
TATATGAAAACGGGGAATTTGAGCGAATCAGGCCGCATTTGATGCCCTTGGAATGCGGGATTATATTTGACGGTATCCCAGAAGGAGCTATATCCAGGAAAGTTGGTTTGATCTGGGGAATCCCGGGTGTAATGAAATATTGATCGTTGCGGCGGTCATCGGTAAGGAGTTCTCGCTGAAGCAATTGGAGCTGCTTATCGATGAAAAAAAGGACGAGTTGCTGGAACTACTTGAAGAAGCCTTGTTGACCAGCGTCATTGAGGAATCGCCCGGTTCAGGGGACCGCTTCCAGTTCACCCAAGCGTTAATACAGGAGACGGTAGTCTCCGAGCTGACCACCGCCCGCCGAGTCCGGCTCCATCTGCGCATAGGCGAGGTGTTGGAAAATCTGTACGGGGATAGCGTTGAGAGCCATGCCGCCGAACTGGCATACCACTTCACACAGGCGGAATCTATGGATGGGAAGACGCGGCTGGTCCGGTACTCGCTGTTAGCCGGACAGCATCTGGCATCAAATGAGGCGTTCGACCGCGCCCTGACAATTGCGCGCCGGGAACAAGACGCTTTGCTTGAGCTTCGCACTCTCGCGGCCGCATCTTACGTGGATTAGTTTCACCTCCGCCCCCACGAATGTATCGATAAAAGCCAAAGAGTGTTGGAAATAAGACATCAGATCGACGACCCGTCTGTCCAGACTTTGGCCTATTATGGCAGCGTCTATGCGTTATGTGAAATCGGAAAAATCGAAGAAGCGCATCAGCATGCGGCAGCCTGCGTCGAAGCAGGGGAAAAATTCCAAGACCGCTTTAGGCTTCCAGGAGCGTTGCTCAGAAAGGTGATTGTTTGCATGCTGAAGGGCGACTGGCCGACCGCCCGCGAATATAGCGACCGGGCCCTGGCCATGGCCGCCATGGATCCTTGGAACCTTGCCACAAGAGTGATTTTGGAGTACGGAGTAGGTGAGGAAAGCCGGGGCCAAGAGTTTCTGCAAACCCTCTTGGAGGCGAGACGGCTCATCTCACCGGTGGAGGAAGCGGGGGCGGGCAACGGTTACTTGGCTGTGGCAATTTCGGTCGCAGCGCGTACCTTTCCAGGTCTGGACGGCGTCGAAGACTCTCAACTGGCTGCCGAGGCAATTCTATCTTCTGATACTGCCACCCAGATGTTCTGCCAGACAGCTAACGTTTGTCTGGGAATCATGGCCGTGATGTCCGGGGACGCTACTGGGGCCAGGCAGCAATACGACGCTCTGGTTTCATCCCAGGGTACATTGATTACCCTTGCGTGCATGAGCACCGAGCGACTTCTTGGCCTTTTAGCCCAGACCATGGGCAACCCAGAGGCTGCGGTGCGCCACTTCGAAGATGTTCAGACCTTTTGCCGCGAGGCGGGCTACCGGCCGGAGCTAGCCTGGAGCTGCCACGATTATGCCGGGATGCTCTTGAAACTCCTTGGTACCGGCGACCAGGCCAAAGCTGTATTACTTTTGGATGAATCCCTGTCTATCTCCAACGAGTTTGGAATGGCCCCGTTGACGGAGCGAACAATCGCGCTCAAGCAAACGATAGCACTGAAGCCAGATCCGGACCCAACCTACCCCGGCGGCCTGACCCACCGTGAGGTGGAGGTCCTTCGCCTGATCGCCTCGGGCAGGACCGACCGGGAGATCGCGGGAGAGCTGTTCATAGCGGTGAGGACTGTTTCCACCCACGTCAGCAACATCTTGGCCAAGACCAGAGCCGCCAACCGCACCAAGGCTGCCAGCTACGCCACCCGAAACGGCTTGACCTAAACTCAGCCCGAACCGCCTCCGTGTGCGTATTCCTCGATCGATGATCATGCGATGATCACCACCACCCTACCCTCTTCGATGCTGCTCTGATTAGATCTCTTCCGTGAATGCCCGTTATGCAGGCCTTCTTTAAACTGTTTCCTGCGCTGCCCGCATTGCTGCCTAACGGTTCGTATTAGATTTTCCCGATTTTAAAAATAACGCAATACACCGCAGCCAGAAACGCCGCTCCCGGTCATTAAAAGCGCACTGGAACCAGGTTCATATCGCGACTATACTAGCGGCATGCCGGAGTCTTCGCCGCAATCAAGCCACGAGACCATCTCCCCTGGAAGTGTTTTCGTCGGCCGGCACCGGGAGTTAGGCGAGTTGCGGGCGGCCCCGGAAGAGACCCGTACCGGCCACGGCCGCTTGGTCATGCTCGTTGGCGAACCCGGAATTGGCAAAACCGTACCGCCCGGGAGTTGGCGTCCTACGCTGAGACCCGTGGCTCCCAGGCTCCCAGGTTCTCTGGGGCTGGTGCTATGAAGAAGAGGGCGCGCCCTCCTACTGGCCTTGGCTACAGGCCATCGGCTCCTACATCCAGCAGAAAGAGCCTTGCCAGCTAAGCCTCGAATTGGGGCTAGGCGCTGCCCACCTTGCGGATATGCTCCCCGGCTTGAGGGCGAAGCTGTCCGATCTCTCCGACTCGCGTCATCTGGAACCAGAGCAGGCTCGTTTCCGCTTCTTCGACTCCATCACCAACTTTTTAAAAAATGCATCTCAGACACAACCGATGATTGTAGTGCTGGATGATCTGCATTGGGCTGACCATGCCTCTTTGCTTTTGCTGGAATTCCTGGCCCGGGCGATGACATCCAGCCGTCTGCTGATAGTCGGAACCTACCGGGACATAGAGGTCTCTCGTCAACACCCGTTGTCCCGGACCCTGGGCAGCCTCATGCGCGGGGAATTGTTCCGCCGGATTCACCTTGGAGGGCTGACCCAGCAAGAGGTGCATCAGTTTGCCGAGGCCGGCCCCGGAGTTGCCCTGCACGACACTGCCCTGGACATCATTCACCGGCGCAGCGAGGGCAATCCGCTGTTCGTCAGAGAAATAGTCCATTCGTTCGGTCAGGGAGAAATACCCTCCGAAACGGGCTGGGCGGCCACAATCCCCGAGGGCATACGGGACGCGATAGGGAGGCGGTTTAACCGTTTGTCACCTGCTTGCAACCAGGTCCTTACGACTGCCGCAACCGTCGGCAGACAGTTTGATTTCAAACTGCTTCAGGTATTGAGTGACGGCCTTAGCGAAGACCAACTTCTTGAGCTGTTTGATGAAGCCATGAATGCGGGCGTTCTAGAAGAGTCTCATATGGAAGCAGGGCGGTTTCAATTCCAATACGCGCTGATACAAGAAACATTGGTCAGTGAGTTGTCGGCTGCCCGCCGGGTGCGCCTCCACGCCAGGATTGGCGAGGCATTGGAAAACCTCTATGCCGCAGAAGTTGAATCCCACGCGGCCGAGCTAGCCTATCACTTCGCCGAGGCTGAACCAGCGCTCGGCGCCCAAAAGTTGGTGCGGTATTCCCTTCTAGCCGGAGAGCAGGCACTGGGAACCTATGCCTACGGAGACGCTATTTCCCTTTTTCAAAGGGCCCTTGACGCGGAAGGAGGAATATCTCCTGGTGTAGATACACCGGAATTGCTGTTTGGGCTGTGACGGGCCCAAGCGGCGCTTCAGATTAAAGAAGCGTTGCCAAGTCTAAGTAAGGCGTTCGACCCATTCGACGAAATCGGACACTCGGACCGGATGGTGGCCATCGCGGAGTATCTAGATTATGGAGACCACCTCGACCACCTCAGCGGTTAACAGAGCGCTGGCATAACCGCTTTCATTACCCGGTTTTTGGCCCTGGTGCCGCCCGATTCCCACCAGGCCGGGCGCCTGCTATCCCGTTACGGTCAAATCGTTGGCCTGACGGGGAGGGACTACCAAGAAGCCGAACAGGCCTTTCACAAAGCATTGGTCATAGCCCGCAGGGAAGGAGACCCGGCCCTGGAAATGCGGACCCTGGCAGCGGCAGCCTCGGTGGACTCTATCCATACACGCTATGGAGAATGCCAGCGCAATAGCCTCCAGGCGATTGAGCTGGCCGGGCGGGTGGGCGATCCCCGGACCGAATTGGCCGCCCGCTATTTCGCCGTGAGCAGCCTGATTGCCACAGGTGATCTGGGTGCGGCCCGGCACCAAGCGTCGGCCATGATGGCGCCGGCCGAACGGTTGCGAGACCGATTCTGGCTAACAGGAGCACTATAGAAAAACGAGGTTGTTCACCGCCTGGCTGGGGAATGGGCCACGGCACGGCCGTTTGGCGAACGCGCCCTTGCTGCCGGACCGGAAAGACCCGTCGTGGTGGCGGACCCGGTCCTGTTGGAAAGCGAATTGGGTTATATTCCGAAGGCCCAAGATTACTTGACACGCATTCGGGAAATTACCCGAGGCGGCCACGACTTCGGCCTCGTTGGCTTGGTTGTACCGGTGGTTGCTCAGAAAGTTGAGCGCGGCGATCAACTGGACTTAGCCGAGACCACTGCTGAAACCGTATTTTCGTCACCGTCTGCTACTTCATCAGAGACGGGCCGCGCCAAAACCGGACTGGCGATGATAGGGGTATTGCGTGGCGGCCGCGCAGGGGCCGCACGGTTTTACGACTCGATTTCCGCCCGTAAAGGGACCACGCTGTTTTGGGTTATCAGCGCTGACCGTTTGCTCGGCCTTCTGTCCGAAACCATGGCCGATCTAGAGCAATCGGCGGCCCACTTCGAAGACGCCCTGACGTTCTGCCGCAAGGCGGGGGTATAGGCCAGAACTCGCCTGGGCATGCTGCGACTATGCCGAGGCGTTGCTGGACTCTTCGCCAGGCTCGGCATTGGCGTCTTCGGAAATACGCCCAAAGGCTATGTCCCTACTGGACGAAGGCCAGACCATCTCAACGGAACTGGGAATGTTACCACTTAGGCAGCGGGTGACAGAGCGGCTGGAGCGGATTCAGGCCCAAACGCCGACGGCTCCAGCGTACCCCGACGGCTGACCCACCGTGAGGTGGAGGTCCTGCGCCTGATCGCCTCAGGCAAGACCGACCGGGAGATTGCCGAAGAGCTTTTCATAGCAGTGAGGACGGTTTCCACCCACGTGAGTAACATTCTGGGCAAGATTCGCGCTACCAACCGCACCGAGGCGGCCAGCTACGCCACTCGAAACGGGTGGGCCTAGGCTTACCTCCAACCGGCGTTGGCCGCCGCAATATTCGCGCTCTTCACCTCCTCTTTGATTCCTGATCACCGCCGGCGCTCTCGCTTCCGTGGTCCTGCCCTGAATCTGCCCGCTACGTAGGTTTCCCTCGGCAACGATCCCCGGCCTTCCTTATACCGCTACGTATCATTACGTATTGGGTTTCGCAACCTCGATAATCTTCCAAATCAAAAATACGGAGTCTCCTAGATGTACCGTCCGGCACCGCCGTCTAACATGCCCTTAAAGCAAATTACCTAAGGGGGCGGTCATGAAAGCAACAAACACCGGCACAAGCAGCCAACCACCGAGGGCACACCAGGGAGACTCAAATTTAAAAGGGGCGGCCAAAATGAAACTCACGATGCAAATAGAAAAGGCAAAACAGGGGCTAACCAATAGGATCAGAAACCATACGCCAGCCAAACTCCTGGGAGCATTGGTTCTGGGGGCCACTCTGGTCACCGTATCGGCGACGATTTTGGTCGCGGGACAGCCCGAGGCATCCGATCAGCCAAGCCAGATGGCGCTCGGGGAAGAATGGTTCCACCCGGTCACCGGCGAGCCGATCGGGCTACTTCTCAACCAGCAGAATCAAGTTTTGGTTACCCAGCGTTCTCAGGGGGTACGGGCCAGCCCATTGATCATCGGACTCGGCAACTGGAGCCCGGGCGAAGAGTACTTCCACCCCGTCACCGGCAAGAACAACGTTGCGGCTCGCCAGACGATGTCAACCATCGAGGTCAGCGGTTTCGGCTTGGGCGAGGAGTATTTCCACCCAGTCACCGGCGTGAACAACGCCGGGGCTCGTGAGATGACAGCACCCATGCAGGTCAGCGGCTTCGGCTTGGGCGAGGAGTACTTCCATCCCGTCACCAGCAGCGCACTGTGAAATTAACCAAATAAGGAAACCCCTGATTTCGCTGACCGAGACGGCCTTTAAAACCCCCACGGGTTATCCGGTCGGCGGCAGCAATCAGAGGCTTCGGGGACAACCCCGAGGCCTTTCGCGTTCTCAAAGGACCAATCGCCGTTTCGCTCCACTTTGCCGGTGCGGATTAGATTCACCTCTGACGTTATGACTAATAAGCATCTCTGGAACGCAAAATCCCCGATTTATCAACAGCATATCGGTTCGCGATGGCGGCTTGATTCATGTTTGACACCATAGTAGGGCGGTGTTAGCTTTCGACGGGCACCCAGGGCCATCAAATATCAAATATCCGGGGCAAAGGGCTCATTGAACCATAAACGCCGCCGGTAAGGGTTGATTGTCGATAGAAACCGCCACCGTTAACCGGACAGCCAGTCCGTTCTCCGTTTTTCGATACCGTAATTTCGCTTTCGTCTGGGCCTCAACCACCTTGGTGGGCATGGGGACACAGATGGAAGCGGTGGTTCTGGGATGGTTCATCCTTACCTTGACCGACTCCCCCTTTCTGGTCGGGGCGATATCCGCGGCTCGGATGTCCCTAAACATCCTCGCCCTCTTGGCCGGCGCCATCGCCGACCGGGTGCCACGGGCCCGCCTTTTAGCCGCCGTGGAATTCCTCATGGCCGGCTTCGGCATCGTGATGCTGATTTTGATCGTAAGCGGACAATTGGAGACGTGGCACATCTTCTTGATAGCCGTGACCGCCGGGATGGTGCGGGTGTTTCAGATGCCCGCGGCCCAATCATTGGTCGCCGACACCTTGCCGGAAGACCGGATCAACAATGGCATCGCATTCAACACCCTGGGGAGAAATATCGCCATGTTGGCCGGGCCTCTGGTAGGCGGGATCCTGTTCAAAAGCTTTGGGCCTCAGGGCGCCTTCATCGTGATCGCATCCCTTTATTTCCTTAGCGGCTTGTTCGCCCTCAACATCAGATCAACGGCAAGCGTTACCCGACGGGAGACAAGGTCGGTGCTCCACACCGTGGTCGAGGGCTTGAAGTACGTCAAGGGGCAACAGGTGCTCTGGGCCACGCTGGTATTGGCCTTGGTCATCGAATCTTCCGGATGGACATTTCATACCACCTTGATGCCCATCTTTGCCCGAAACGTTTGGGGCGCCGATTCCGCCGGGTTAGGGTGGTTGTTGTTCGCCTTCGGGGCCGGCGCCGTTACGGCGTCCCTGGGCTGGGCAATGATCAGGAACCTGCGGCACGTTGGGAAACTGATGATCGGGGCCGTGATCATTTGGCACGCCACCATTCTGGCTTTTTCCACGTCCCAGTCGTTTTACCTGTCAATGGCCATTCTGACGATGACCGGGGCGGGCTTCGCCTCGACTCAAGTCTTTCTCCTTACGTCGTTGTTGCGTAACACCCAGTCCGAATATCGGGGCCGCGTGATGAGCCTGCGTTCCCTGGCGATCTACGCCTTTGCCCTGGGCAGTATGTCATCGGGAGCGATGGCGGGCTTCTGGAGCGCACCCCGGGCAGCCAACATCGTCGGAGTGATGGGTATCGTATTGGTACTTGTATTGGCCGTTTTTGCGCCCAAGCTACGACGGCTTTAGAGGGTTAAGATAAAGACGACGCCAGCACACCAAACAGACTTTGAACCAAAGACCTAAATCTAAGGGAGAACATAAAATGGAGAAATCAAACTTCAACGAGCTTACAGCAGAGGAAAGAGCCGTCATCGAAGGGAAGGGCACCGAATATCCGTTCACGGGTGAATACGATGACTTTTACCAGGAAGGTATCTATATCTGCCGGAAGTGCGACGGCGAGCTCTACCGGTCGGATGACAAATTTGATGCCCACTGCGGCTGGCCGGCGTTCGACAAAGAGATACCCGGCGCCGTAAAGAAAATGCTGGACCCTGACGGTCAACGGATCGAGTGCGAATGCGCTAACTGCGGCGGACACCTAGGGCACGTCTTCATCGGAGAGAACTTCACACCAACCAACGCCCGGCATTGCATAAACTCAATCTCAATGAAATTCCTGCCCTCTGGTCAAGCATAAAGCCGTTTCAATTTGCAAACTAGTACTCAGTCAACTCGGTCTTGGTAGTTATTTAAGGACGTGACCAAAATTGTTACCCTCTTGTGGGAGACAGTGTTGAACAAGGAGGGTGGCAGTGATGCGGCGGCAGAAGTACCCAGTGCGTT
>DAOUHE010000241.1:0-1576 GCA_034428715.1 Dehalococcoidia bacterium
GGGCTCTCCGCTATGCCTTGGCTGAACTCCGACGCAAGGAATTAGCCTGGCCTACCTATCCAGGTTTCACCGTTTCCAGGGCCAATCCTTACCAGTTAGCGGGAGGGCTGGACGGCTGGGGTTGTGCAAGAAGTTGCACAACGATTGTGCAAGAAGTTGCACAACCCCTTGTGCAAGAAGTTGCACACAGAACCCCTTCTTCTTCTAACCCTAAAAAGAACCCAAAGGACCCCGGTTTGACTGATGCAAAAAGGGTTGACGCCCCAGGGCCGGAGGACGGGGTTACGACCGGGGTTTTGAATTCTTTTTCTTTAGAAGAAGAAAGGACCGGGACCGGGACCGGGGCCGGGGTTACGACCGAGGACGCCAAAGCTTTCATTGACGACCATATCTGGGAAACCCCTGTGGAGTCTCAGGCTCGCCGGTACCTGGACCACACCTGGGCCGTTTGGGAATTTCCAGCGAACCCTTACGGCTGGAAACACGGCGAGGAAGCGGCGATAAAGCACGTCATGGCTTCGCAGACCAACTGGACCAAGTTTCGGAAGGACCTGGTTGTCCACCTGGCGAAAGTTGGTCTGCCCAAACCACTTCCACCGGATCCTGATAACGACTGGGCCCGGGGACGCACCTCCGAGCAGTTTGACCAGCTCCTAGCAGAAGGCCCTAAACGGATGGTGGATATGAAGTGCGCCGGCTGCGGGAAGCGCCGCCAGCTACCACCTGGGGACACTCGGTGCCAACCATGCCGACAAGCTGCTTTAGTCGAGGTCGCCTAATGGTGCTGCTGAAAAGCCGGATAGGACCCTTGCCTAAGCCGTGCGGTAAGTGCGGCTGGTTTTGTTTGGAGTGTGGGCAGACCTGGGATTGTTTCGAGGAAGGGGGATGCCGTGGTGACAGGCTGATTGTCTGTCCGGCCTGCTGGAAGGCTTTAGTGGAGGTAGCAGCATGACAGCCGACGAACAGACCATCCTGAGGATCTACCTACTGCGGATCAGCGCCATATCCTCGCCTGCCGATTTTGAGGAATGGCACCGAGTTAGTACGGATACCAAGAAAGGGAAAGCCGCCACGGTGGCGCTTTTGGAGCTGGCCAGGGCCTACGACCTGGGCCTGCGCGATGCCAAGCTACAAGCCGAGGCCTGGGTTGAGGGGATTGATCGTACTTACAACCTGATTATCGAAAAGCTGATTGCGGGGCGAACTCGAGGATCTGTTTCCCCGGAAGCAACTGGTTCCCCTTGGCAGTATCTCCCTGTCGGACCGGAGGGCCCCAGGCCTTGGCCAGATTCAACCTGATACTGACGCCAGTTATCGAATCAAGAGGCACCGGAGTTTCCGGTTTACTACGATGCCCAGGGCAACAAACACGCCGAATTCTAGGGGCAAGCCTGCTTTTTTGTGGCGGTAGATGTCCAAAACCACCGCCGGGTTCCTACCACTCCCGGCGCTCGGAGAAATACCGTTTGAAACTTGTGGACAGGTCCGTTTTAAGCATGTGGGCACAGGCTGGCGCATTGGCCAGCGTCAACCCACGGTATGCAATGCCCCGCCTGGGCGGGCCTAAGTAGTCCTA
>DAOUHE010000242.1:0-12543 GCA_034428715.1 Dehalococcoidia bacterium
CGTATCGGACGACGAACTCGAAGCCATCTATTTGCGTAGAGACTCTTTCCATGGTGAATGGAATTATTCGCTGCTACCCCGCGTTGCGCTGCTCAATTGAACTAATTATTTCGTGACAATCCCTTAGCGCCACCAAATTCCCCTCATTTCCGCGGGCAGGATACAAGGGCGTAGGCCGAGGAAAAGGCACCGGAGAGGTTCACCTGGAAGAGTCTTGAGGTGGATCCACCGGGGGAATCCCACCCAGGCGTAACCGGAAAAGGCCCTTGATGTCTTCGGTGGCTGTCTGGGTGATGTTTACAGTGGTGTTGGGGTCGTCGTCCCATTTCACGGGAACGGATTTGATCTTGTATCCCCGTTTTGCGGCAATGATCAACAATTCAGTGTCGAAGAACCAGTTGTTGTTCTCGATGTTGGGCACGATGGCCTGGGCCGCTTGGCGGGTAAGCGCCTTGAAGCCGCACTGGGCGTCGTTGAACGAGGTTAGAAACATGGACTTGATCAACAGGTTGTAACACCGGGAGGTGACCTCACGCTTGAAGCCCCTGGTGACCTGGGAGCCTTTGCTAAGGCGGCTGCCGATGGCGATGTGGCAACCCTGGTCCAGAGCTTCCAACAATTGGGGCAGATGGGTCAGGTCTGTCGAAAGGTCCACGTCCATGTAACTGACGATGTCAGCGGCGCTTCCCAGCCAGGCGGCCCTAAGCGCCCGCCCCCGCCCCTTTTGGGGAATTGGCAAGTAGTTAACCCCGGCGTACCTCTGGCACAGGTCTTCGGACACCTCGCGCGTGCCGTCGTTGGAAGCGTTGTCGGCGATGATCACCTGCCAAGGGTTTTTCAGGTTGTCCCTGAGAAACTCCGTCAGGATCGGTATGCTCTTGGGCAACGCCTTCTCCTCGTTATAAACGGGAACTACGATATCTATGGTGGCGCTCATCCCTGCCTCTTGCACCATCACCGTGCCGCCTAGTTTGACGGGGTTCTCAAGCCAGTTTTAGTTTAATGGCGGAAATGGCGGACGTCGGTGAATACCATGGCCAATCCGGCTTTATTGGCTGCTTGGATGACTTCGTCGTCGCGTATGGACCCACCGGGCTGGACAATGGCGGTTATACCGGCCTCGGCGGCCAGTTCTATATTGTCTGGAAAGGGAAAGAATGCGTCGGATGCCAGCACGCTGCCTTTAGCCTTGTCTCCGGCCGCCCTCTGGGACAGGTGCACGCTGACCACCCGGTTGGGTTGGCCGGCCCCCATGCCCACCAGGGCCAGGTCCTTCACAAACACGATGGCGTTGGATTTGATGTGTTTGGCGGCCTTCCAAGCAAAGGCCAAGTCTTTCATTTCCCCTTCACTGGGAGATTTGGCCGTGACCGTTTTCCAGGAGGCCGGATCCTCGTCGATGGCGTCGGGGGTTTGAACCAAGATGCCACCGGTGATCGGCCTCATGTCATAGGTGAACGCCCCATCGCCGGGCTGGACTTCCAATATTCGCAGGTTACGCTTCTTCTTGAGGGTTTCAAGCGCTTCCGGTCCGTAACCCGGCGCCACCACCACCTCGTAGAAAACCGGCGCCATCGCTTCGGCAGCCGCGGCGCGCACATTTCGGTTGAACGCCACGATGCCTCCAAAGGCGGAGACAGAGTCGCCTTGGAAGGCCATTTCGTACGCCTGGGCCTGGTCGTCGTGGGAGGCAAGGCCGCAGGCGTTGGCGTGTTTGACCACCGCCACCGTTTGCTGGTCAAAATCGGATACGGTGCGCCAGGCAGCGTCGGCGTCCATCAGGTTGTTGTAGGAAAGCTCCCGGCCGTTTAGTTGCTTCGCCCCGGCAATACCGCGGCCGCCCAAGCCGGGCGAGGTATAGAGCCCTCCCTGTTGATGTGGGTTTTCGCCGTACCTAAGGCTCGCGATCTTGGTCAACGAAAGCGTCAGATCGTCGGGCAATCCATCCTGTCCGGCATCGGCGTTCAGATAACCTGTGACTGCTGCGTCATAAACCGAAACGTGGTGGAACGCCTTGGCAGCCAGGCCCTTGCGTTCTTCCATGGTCAGTCCCGGTCCGTCCAACCGGTCCGCCACCCATTCGTAGTCGGCGGGGTCAACAACAACCGCCACGGAGGGGAAATTCTTAGCCGCCGCCCGCAGCATGGTGGGGCCGCCGATGTCGATATTTTCCAACGCATCGTCCAACGTCACGTCGGGCTTGCTTATGGTGGCGACGAAGGGGTAAAGGTTTACCGCCACCAGGTCGATGGGCGTGATCTTATGCTTTGCCAGCTCCGCCTGATGCTCGGGCGAATCCCTTCTGGCCAGCAGACCGGCGTGAATGACCGGATGAAGGGTTTTGACCCGGCCGCCAAGGATCTCCGGAGAGCCCGTCACCGCTGAGACCTGCAGAACTTCCAATCCCCCCTCTTGGGAAAGGGCCTGGTGGGTGCCGCCGGTGCTGATTAGCTCAAACCCGGCCCCAGCCAGGGATTTGGCGAACTCGACCACACCGGATTTGTCGTAGACGCTGATCAGTGCTCTCACCGTCCCTACTCCATTTGTTTATTGAGCCAATTACGTCGATAAGTTGCGAGTTCGCCAGAAAACCGGTTTGTGGACACTAACCGATTTAAGCGCCGGCCGGAGGCCTATGGTGATCAATTCTCTTGAAGCAAGACCTGCTCTTCGCCTTGGCGGGGCACGATTCGGCCCACCACCACGGCATCGGGCACCGCCCGCTGGATAGCCGCCACATCTTCCTGACGGCATACCGCCACCATACCCAGGCCCATGTTAAATACCCGGTACATCTCGTCCCAGGATATTTCGCCCACCCTCTGGATAAGATCGAAGATCGGCGGTCTGGGCCAAGCCCCGATGTCGAATTGGGCCGCCACGCCGCTGGGCAGTATGCTGGGCATTTTTCCGGGGATGCCTCCGCCGGTGATGTGGGCCAGCCCTTTGAACAATCCAAAGACGGGGTCCAACATAGGGTAGTAGCAGCGATGCCGGATTAACAACTCTTCCCCCAGTTGATGTCCCAACTCACCGTAATTATCGAATAGCACCGAGGGGCTGTCATCGATCTTGAAAACCCGGCGGACCAGAGAGAACCCATTGGTATGAAGGCCACTGGATGGCAAACCCACCAAGGTGTCCCCCGATGCAACGTTGCCGCCGTCGATGACCCTGTCCCGCTCGGTCACGCCCACGACAAATCCCGCCAGATCCATGTCCTCTGGGCGGTATAGCCCAGGCATCTGGGCCGTTTCGCCGCCGATCAACGCGCATCCGGCCTCGCGGCATCCCCAAGTTATTCCGCGGATAAGGGAATCCATCCGCTGTTCGTCCAGGTCGCTAAAGGCCACGTAGTCAAGGAAAAAGATGGGTTTGGCGCCCTTGGTAATGATGTCGTTTACGTTGAGTGACACCAAATCCTGGCCCACGGATTCAAAGTGGCCCAGGTAGCTTGCTATCTTGAGCTTTGTTCCCACACCGTCGGCGCTGGCCACCAACACCGGGTTTTTGTACCCGGCAAGCTGGTAAAGTCCAGCGAACCCTCCCTGGGCGTCGAGCACTTCCGGGCCATGGGTTGCCGATGCAAAAGCCTTGATCCTATCTTTCAAAGCCTCCATATCGTCCAGGTGGACGCCGGAGGAGCCATAAGAGTCGGTGGTCAAGGGGTAACTTCCTCCCGATCCCAACCATCCATCACCGGTCTGGCTTCAAGCCTAGGGCCTGGTGAACAAAATCTCGCCGAGCGTCATTCTGAAGAGGCGAAGCGGCTGAAGAATCTAGGGAGGGGCTGCCTCTCTACCCCAGATTCTTCGCTGCTCTCAGAATGACAGCCCATCGAAATCACGTTTATTAGGTACCAGAATTTTACCTGACGCATCAATGAATTTAAGCACGTTTAGACTAATGCACGTTCCGGCCCATGGCAAGACGCCGGCAGATGGTCAACTGCCCGAAGGGTGCGGAGAATGTGATTGGAAATGAGATGCCGGGCGCCGTAGTCAGCCTGGGATCTTTGAGCCGTCTTCTTCCAGGACCAACTTGGTAAGTTCCAGTTGCACTGGGACGGGGTAATTGCCGGTGAAGCAGGCGTCGCAGAAACCGCCGCGGGCAACACCGCTGGAACCGCCGGCCACTTTCATCAAGCCTTCCACCGCCAGAAAGCCCAGGGTGTCGGCGCCGATGGTTTGGCGTATCTCCTCCACGGTCAGGTTGGCGGCAATCAACTCCTGGCGGGTAGCCATGTCGACCCCCATATAACAGGGGTGCTTGATTGGCGGAGCACAGACCCTCATGTGAATTTCCGCCGCGCCGGCCCGCCGCAAAAGATTCACGACATGGGGAGTAGTGGTACCCCGAACGATGCTGTCGTCGACCACCACCAGGCGCTTGCCCCGGATGACTTCAGTCAGCGGATTGAATTTTTGGCGTACACCCAGGTCTCTGAGGCGCTGCTCCGGTTCGATGAACGTTCGGCCGACATAACGGTTTTTCACCAAGCCTTCGCTGTAGGGAATGCCCGATTCCTGAGCGTATCCTACCGCCGCCGCCGTGGAGGAATCTGGGATCCCAATGACCATGTCGGCTTCCACTGGGTGTTCCCGAGCCAATTGGGCGCCCAACTCCTGGCGCACCGAATGAACCAACTGGCCGTCGAGTATGCTGTCGGGACGGGCAAAATAGATCATTTCGAAGACACATAAGGCCCGGCGGCTCTGGCTGCCCGTCCAGGCGGCCGAGCGGAACCCCTGTTTGTCGATGATTATGACCTCGCCGGGGTCCAGTTCGCGCTCGTAGGTGGCGCCGAGATGGTCCAGGGCACAACTCTCCGAAGCAATGACCCAGCCGCCATTGAGCTTGCCGATGCACATGGGCCGGATCCCCAAGGGGTCCCTAGCGGCCATCAGGGTATCGTTGGTCAGGGCTACCATGGAGAACGCGCCTTCAACCTGGCGCATGCAGTAAAACAGCCGGTCTTCCAAGGTGGCGCCGCTGGCGTTGGCCAAAAGCAGGGCTAGGACTTCCGAATCGGTGGTGGAATTGAACGAGCAGTTCCACTCGTCTTGCAGTTGCGCCTTGAGCTGGGGAGAGTTGATGATATTGCCGTTGTTGGCCAGGGCCAATTTGCCCTGTAGACCTTCAACGACGATGGGCTGGGCATTGCACAACTGGCTGCTGCCCATGGTGGAATAGCGCGTGTGGCCTATGGCCATCTCACCGGTCAGGGGGTAGAAGTCGGCCTCGCGGAAGATCTGGGTAACCAGCCCCATGTCCGTATGGACGTTCAGGGTTTCTCCGTTGGCCGCGGCTATACCGGCGCTTTCTTGGCCCCGGTGCTGCAAGGCGAAGAGGCCGAAGAACGCCAAATGGCTAGCCTCTCCGTTCGGGGTATAAACCGCCACAACACCACACTCTTCTTTGGGGTGGTCAAAGGGATGATGGAGCTTAGAGTAGTCTAGCTCGCTCTTCATGAGGATATTCTAGGTGCTAGCAAGCCACGGGTCAACAGGGTGAGCACTCGGTGGACCGCCTGCTGGGAAGATTTCGGATCTATCCCCCGCTTCCGCAAGGAGCTATTGTGAAACAACGATGCCGGCGCCTTCATCGTTTTCCTCCGGCTTTCCCGACTCGATGGCGTAACACACCCATAACCATCGCCCCATAACATTACGGCTAGCGGGCTGAACCAACAAGCCATCTCCGTCCGGGCATGATGGCCGGGACGCCGGAATGCGTCATACCCAGGTCTTCTAGCGAATGCCAGATCAAGACTGGGGACGCCAACATATGGTCCGACGATCCATGGCGTGGACTGGAACGCGCTGGCGTATTTAGTCCCGTGTGGGAGAAATGGTCACTTTACGGTCATCGCCCATCCCGCTGCTTTCGGTGGAAACTCCGGCATAATCGGTCAGGGTCGTATGCACGATGCGGCGGTCGGCAGCGTTCATCGGCTCCAGGGTAACGCCGCGGCTGGTCTGCACCACCCGGCTGGCGACTTTAATGGCCATGTCCCGCAGCGAAGACTCACGGCGCTGGCGGTAGTGCTCCACGTCCAAAACCACTCGCACTCCTTCGCCAAACTCGTTGCGTATGATCATGTTGACCAGGAACTGAAGGGCGGCCAAAGTTTGACCCCTGCGGCCGATCAGCAACCCCGAGTCCTCGCCTTCCAGGTCTATGACCGGCCCGCCGGCATCGGGATCATTGGCGGCCCTGAGGGTCCTGCTGACGTTGACTCCGGCGGACTGAAGGATACGGCTTACGGTCTCCACCGCGGCGGACGCGGCGGTCCTCCCTTCCGAAATCTTGGTTACCTTTACCCGGGCTGGTTCGGCGCCGATACCTAGAAAGCCTGCCTTGCCCCTACTTAGTATTTCTACCTCGGCCTCGGCGCGGTCGACGTCTAGCTCTTTCAGGGCTAACTCGATTGCTTCTTCGACGGTTCGGGCGGTCATTAGGCGTTCTTCCATCGTCTTCCATCTCCTGGGGCGAGGTGTCCCGGATCTGTTCTGCCGGCGCAGCCGCGGGCTCGGACTTGGGAAACAGCGGGAATAGAGGTCCCCACCCAGTCACAAAATATTGTATTCCTACTCCTATCACGTTGGAAACGATCCAATACAACGAGAGTCCACTGGGGAATTGAAGGGAGAAGAAACCGATCATCAACGGCATCATCCACAGCATCATGGTCTGGTTTGATTGCTGCCGCGGATCGGGCGACGGCATGATGGTCATCTTCTGCTGGACCCAGGTGGACACGAATACCAAAGCCGGGATTATGATCGGTGACGGATCGGGAACTGACAGGTCCATCCACAGAAAATGGGGGTCCAAGGGCGCAGCCGCGAACGCCATGGAGAACGGCGCGATGGTATAGATCTTCTCCGCCAATCCCACCAGCTTGTCCGGCGTGCTAAACAGGGTCTGAATCAACACCCGGAACAGGCCGAACAGGATGGGCATCTGCACAATCATGGGCCCCAGGCAGCCGATCGGGCTTACTCCGGCATCCTTGTAGATCCGCATGGTCTCTTGGGACACCCGGGCCCGGTCGTTCTTATAGCGCTCTTGCGCGGCCTTCACTTTGGGTTGAAGTCCGCTCATGGCCCGCATCTGCCGGACCTGTTTGATGGTGAGGGGCATCGTCACAAGCCTGATGATGATGGTCAACAGGATGATGGCTACGCCCATTTGTTGGCCAGTCAGAACGTAAAGCAACATCAACAGATTCAGGGTTGGGCGGATTATGAACTCGGTCCACGGGTTGAACCCCGCCAACACCAAATCACCAAGCAAGAACGCCGAGAGCCCGGAAGCCTCCAAAGACGTTACCTCTCGGCGGTTGGGGTACGGTCAAGCCGCATATGGAAACTCCCCGTTAGTTGCATATCGTATCCTTGGTATCGATGCACCAGATCAGTTTTTGGGAAACCACGTCCACCCTGGTCACCGTGCTGTCGTTGGCGCCTACAAACACAGAGCTGCCGTTGGCAAAGAGGGGCGCTGTTATGTCCGCGTCCCTAACGGAGGGGGAGTACAGGACCCGGCTCAATCCAATGTCTTGAGGGGTTGGGTCAAGAACCGTCATGGTGCCGGCTCTCGCAGCCACGACCAATCCTTCGGGAAGCATCACCGGCGTGGAGACTATCGACTCCCCGACATCGTGCATCCAAAGCACTCTTCCCGAGCCGTCCACGGCATAGATGTTGCCATCCATGGAAGGGGCGAATATCGTGCGTCCATCAGTGACGGCCCCTGCCCAAAACCAGTTGCTTCCCTCTACCTTCCAGCGTAGAGTCCCATCTCGGGTGTTCAGTGAATAAAGGTTCCGGTCAAATGATCCAACGACAACCTGATCGCGAAACAGCAGTGGACGGGCTGCCACCACACCTCCAGTGGGGAATTCCCATTTTTTTTCGCCGCTGTCCAAAAAAACGGCATATATCATTTTGTCATGAGACCCGAAGTACACAACTCCATCGCGCACGACCGGAGTGGACCAAACCTTGTCGCCGGTTCCAAAGCGCCAGAGTTCCTCTCCGGTTACCGCGTTATAGGCGTAGAGGAACCCGTCTTCGGAACCTACCAACAACTTGTTGGAGGCGCGCTCCAACACGGGTGCGGCCACCAGAGGTGGCAAACCCTGTTCGGTGCCATCGGGGCGGCGCCACCCCAACTTTGATTCCTGTTTGGGCATCCCGGTCACCTGGTCAATGGCATAAAGAAAGCCATCGGCCTGGGCCGAACCGAACACGGTCGTATCTCCCAAAAGCTCGACTTCCCGTGAAAGGACGGTCTCTCCCAAGGCGTATATATACCCGTCGATGCCAGCAAAATAGACGCGTCGCCCCCGTACTTCATAAGCCAGCCCGGATTCCCGGCCCTGTGGGCCTAAACCTTCCAACGTCAATGTGTTCTTCCCTATTTCCGTGATCGTATAGTTACCGGCGGTAGTGCCGTTTAGGATCACCAGGGAATCACCCGTGACCACACCGGTATCTGAGAAATCGGCGCTGGGAACTGTGAACACTTCGCTAAGGACCGATGTAACCCCATCGGTGCCTTTGGTTATGATCAGGCCCCCGGCCACCAGCGGAGGGTTATAAGTCCCCAGAAGACCGGGGTCACCACCGCCCCGGTTAGGAAAAAAACAGCCGGTTGATAAAACCGCGGCGATCCCCGCCATTAGGAATAAACTAACGAGCCGATTGAAACGTGGTTTCACCCGTCTGGTTTTCACTGCGACGGCCCCAGGGGACGGAAGATCCACTTGGTGCTAGGCGGGCCGAACCCGTCGTCGGTCAGGGCTTTTATCTCACCCTGCTTGGTTCCCACGTAGATAGTAAGGGCCTCCTCGCTTAAGATGAACACTGGAGTACCATCGCGGTGGGGTTGGGCAGTGGTGCCATTGGTTCCACGGACGACGCCCAAGTCGTTGCCGGCTTTAGATGTCACGGCAAGGTGCTCATTGTCGATCACGATAGTCTGTCCAACGGAAAATTCACCCGGAAAGGAAACCGTCAGGGTGGAGTCTGACTCGGTGAAGGGGAATCCTTCCGATATATTGGCCTGGCTGACCTGTACCGCCCCGCTGACCGACGCCGGCGACCAACCGTTGCTGTCGCCGCTGAGGCCCTGTCCGGTACAGCCTGCCAACGCAACAATCAATATGGCGGCGCAGAAAGCCATGCGAATCACGCCCGGCGTGGAACGTGGGAATCTATATTCTAATGTCCTTGCGGCTGGCCGGACGGTTGGTGTCTGCGTGAAGCGGTGACGCCGGGCTTCCATCGTCAAAAATAAAACAAACGGGATCGATGCGTTAGTCAATTTCAAGGCGTTGTTTTTAAAGCGTAGTTCGCTATCCGTGATTCTCAAGGCACAGGGTCGAACCCTTTTCCTCCCAGGGGATTACAGCGGGCCAACCGTCGGAGGCCCAGCCAGCCGCCCTTGAACACACCGTACCTCACCACCGCCTCATGGGAGTAATGGGAGCAAGTCGGGAGATACCGGCAGGATGAGGGTAGAAACGGCGATATCGTACGTTGGTAAAACCAGAAGGCCCAAAGAACAACGCGCTTCATGGGCGGGGGCCCACCGCGGGGGGCAAAGAACCGGCGCCATTTGGTGCGTCTTTTTGACTTGCATCAGCCCGTTGGGTCAAGGAAGACCGCCGCAGCAGGTTGTCCGCGGCCTGCCTGACTTGATCATAGTTGGCGTGGCGGGCACCCGAACGGGCAATGAATACAGCGTCCCAACCGGTTTTCACAGAACTGGAGCGAAGTGCTTCTCGCAATCTACGCTTGACCTTGTTCCTTGTTACAGCGTTACCGATGCGCTTACTGACCACAAAACAAAAGCGGCTTCTGTCGAGGCCGTTGGCCAGATAGCGTATTACCAGGAACCGGTTCGCGGCGCTGCGGCCATTGCGGTGAATCTCGGATATGCGCAAGCCCTCAGTCAGGCGGGAGCTTTGTTGCATGACTGAAGCAAATGTTAGACGGTCAACTTGTGCCGCCCCTTGAACCGGCGCCGTCGTAATATAGCGCGGCCATCGGACGTGCTGGAACGAGCTCGAAAGCCGTGCACTCGGGCCCGGCGGCGTTTCTTGGGCTGATAAGTTCTTTTAGGCATGATTTACATTCATTCTCAACCCGAAGATTATATGGGTTGGCCGATTGCTCCGTCAAGGGTGGGACGCTTCGATAAAGGCCTCATCAGGCACGCGCCGTACCGGCCGCAAAGGCCAAAACCTGATGGCGCCGGGCCCGGTTTCGGTATAAAATCATGCCTCGCCATCCAGTTAAATCAAACAGTATGACAAGAAAAATCAGCTAAGTCCCCAATCATATAGGAAACTCCAAGGGAGAGGGCGAAGGAACCAATGAACCTCACCGGCAATCTGGAATACCGCTACAACAGTTCGAATCAAGAGATCATTTGCTCGGCCGAGGCAATCTCAGGCATTGGCGGTGTTCTAGACCGCCTGGGCGCTAGCAGGGCGATGGTCGTTTGCGGGCCCAGCATCCTCGCCCTTCGGATGTGGTGCAGAGGGTTCAGGAAGCCTTGCGCCACCGGCAGTCGGGACTGTTCCCGGGAATCGCGCCCCACTCACCGGTGGCGGTGTTATACGAGGCCGTGGCGATGGCCAAAGAGCTGGAACCCGACGCTTTGGTAGCGGTGGGCGGCGGAAGCACCAGCGACACCTGTAAGGGCATCGCCATGATGCTGGCCGAAGGCGGAGACCTGCACGACTACGAGGTGAAGTTCGAGCCTCCAGACCGGGTGACCGTTCCAGACCTGCCCCACCAAAAGATACCCATCATCGCCGTGCCCACCACCCTGGGCGCGGCGGAGCTCAGCACCGGCGGTGGCGGTTTCACCGACAAAGGACTGGGCCGAAAGATCCTCATCTCCGGCCAGGGCACCCTGCCCAAGACGATTTTGATCGACGGGCGCGCGTTGGCGACCACGCCCATGCCCATAATGCTGTCCACCGCCATCGGCCAATTCCGCATCGCGGTCGAGGGGATATATTCCACCGGCCACCATCCGATCGCAGACACCCTGGCGATGCATACCATCAAGATGCTGGTGGAGTACCTTCCCCTATGCCGGAATGGAGATGTGGACTCCCTGCTCCATGCCAAGACAGCGTCGTGCATGGTCATGATGGCCCGGCCCGGTTTGGGGTTGAACACCGCCATCGCCCATCAACTTGGCGGGCTTTTTGACGTGCCTCACGGCGAGGCAAACTCAGTGTTGCTCCCCCACACGATGCGGTTCAACATGGATGCCTGCGCTCCCCGGCTGGCCATGGTGGCTGAGGCCATGGGGATCAAAACCAATGGCCTGACCGACGAAGAGGCGGCTATGGCAGCGGCCGATGGAGTAGCCCGATTGTGCCGAGACCTGGACCTGCCCGAAAGCCTCCAGGATGTGGGTGTGCCGGAAGAAGGGTTGGAACTGATAGCATCGGCGACACTGCACGACCGGGGCCTGGCGACCAATCCCAAGCCGGTGTACGATGCCGGCCCAATCATGAACGTGTTGCGGGCGGCGTGGTAGACTCCCTCCGGCACACCTGAGAACACAAAAGGGGCCATCTAGTTGAACGTTCAAACAACCCGCGTCAATACAGTACTCCAGGTGTTTGCCCAATCCTGGCCGGACCTGTGGCGGCTTTCCGCATGCGGCGTTACGCCAGGCATTCAGAGCATTCCTGCTTTGGTGGATGTGGAAGCCTACACGCTTGAATCAAATAAGACGCCTGGCCGAGTGCGGCTCTTGATGATCTCCGGATTAGGCCATAATGATGGCGAAGCCGACCTGGGGTTGGCGGCCCTAAAGCGGTTCAATGACCGGGCCGGCCAGCTCTCTCGAAAGATCGCCCTTACCGTCGTGCCGTTTTGTAATCCAGATGGCAACCATGACCTCTCTTCGGGCTACCCGCCGGTAGACGATTTCTACAACCATCCAGAAACGCCGGAACAGCGTTACCTGTGGCGGTGGACTTGCCTGCAAGCGCCTGACCTTTTGTTGGAGATCCGCGCTGGGGGTTCTGTACGCTGGATGGCCAACCAAGCAGCGGCACATTTACAACCTGCTTTGGGTAATGCTCCAGGAATCTTAGATGCCGCCTCTTTGCCGGCGGCTATCGGAATCGGTTCGCCCTGTGGCCTGGCCCCGATTCCCGGTCTAATCTTGGAAACTCCCTCGGAAAACCTGGCGGAAGAGTTGGACCGTCTTTGGGACGCGATATCGGCCGGTTCCAACTCACTAACGATTTCCCCCGCCCGGCGTTCACTGGAATCCCGATATGCCCGGTCTTATATCGATGTGGCCCGAATCCTGGCCTCCGTATATGGCTACCTGTTAGCAACCAGCAAAAGTGGGACACATTGGGAGCCGAGAGATCAGGGGCTGGATGGAGGTCTGGTGAGCTCCCTGAGGGCCCTGTTGTAGCGTCGTCGCCGTTCGGTGGTTTGAGCCTTCACCTCCTTCCTGCGTTGTAGGATCTCTTGCCGTCTTCCCTTGAGC
>DAOUHE010000243.1:0-20209 GCA_034428715.1 Dehalococcoidia bacterium
GTGCATTTCTGGATGTTCAGAGACTTGGCAGAGTCTTCCTCCAACTAAAGAATATGGATACTACCGGGATACCTAAGCCCCATTTCTCAGTGTCCACAAAATGTAGATTCCACCTTGGCTTTAGTTTAGAGGTCTAACCTCGAAAATCATGGGCTGCGCTTGCTCCCTGGCAACGGCCGACTTGACCCACGGGCCTGGACCGCATACGTACTTCTTTGCCCGCTCCAGGGTTCCTAAGCGATCAACCGCCTAACCGGTTTCGGTTCCCTGGTGGGCTCGGATGCTCCGTCCGGCTGTTTCTCGCGCCATCACCATTACTCCCACGGCAGCGGCCACCAATAAAATGGCATCTATTCCCAAAGACCAGGCGAAACCCAGCAGGTCGGCCACCGCTCCCAGAATCAAGGGCCCCAACAAGGAACCGGCGCCCCCAAATGTGCGGAACAACCCCATGGTGACACCTTCCAGACCCGGCGGCGCTATATCGGCGAAGTATGCTACCAGGGGCGGGCCGGCCAGGCCCTCGCCCAGGCCCAACAGCACGCCGGAGATAAGCAGCAGGGGGAAGCTGGTGGTGTAGATGAACAGTAATATGCCCAGGGAAATCAGCGCCACCGCGGGCAGGATGGTGACCTTCCTGCCGAAACGGTCGGCGATGAATCCCGCGGCCAGGGTGGTGAAGAACTGGGGCAGGTGGGTGATTGCTATGAAGACCCCCAATTGGCTCGGCCGAAAGCCCTTTGCTTCCCCATAAAGAGGCATCACCGTGAACCGGGCACCTTGCCGGTTGGCCACTATCATCATTCCCAGCAGGCCCACCAGTATGAACCCTGAGTTTAGCAGCAACCTGCGGTAAGCCTCGGGCGCGGCGGGCTGACCGGGTCTAGCGGACCGGCCGGCTGGAGGGGTGGAGCCGCCGGACTTGGGCCTGGTCTCGGGAACCCCAAACATCACCACCAACATTCCCACCAACATCAACAGCCCCTGCAGATACAGCGGCGCGCGCAGGTTCCAGTGGCCGCCCATGAACCCGCCGATGACCGGTCCGATGCTTTGGGCCGCGAGAATGCTCAATTCGTGCAAGCTGAGAAACCTGGCCCGGTTCTCGGGACTGGAAATGTCGCTGAGGATCACCGAGACTCCCGTGGTGGTCATGGTGGAGCCGAGGCCCGAGACCATTCGCCAGCCAACCAGCCACGGGTAGCTGAAGGAAATGGCCACCATGAACGCCCCCAGCGCATTGATCGCGGTGCCGAGGATCAGGACAAACCTGCGCCCGATCCGCTGCGTTAGGTATCCAGCGGGCAAGCTGACGAAAATGCGGCCCACGCCAAACAGGCCGATCGCCAGACCAACCTGGGTACGGCTGACCCCGAACTCTTGGTCAACAAATAGGGGAAGCACCGGGGATATCACGCCCATACCCAATGAACCGGCGAAGATGGAAATGCACAGGAAGACCACGCCGCGATTCTGGCTCAGGACGGAGCCCACCTTGGACAGGCTCAAAGCTCCTGGCCGGGAATAGGTCCAAGTTCAGATCCAAGCCCAGATTCACCATTTGGCGAGGGCCGGGGGATCACATCTTTGACCCGCCGCTCCAGGTATGACCTGGCCATCAGGACGTGCCTGCCGCACTTTTGACAGGTCATGCCGATGTCGGCGCCCAGACGGCCCACCTGCCACAGGTTGTTGCCACAGGGATGGGTCTTTTTCATCCGAAGAACGTCGCCTACCTTGATGTCTAAGGCCATCCCTTTCCCTCCGCGGCCAGGATGGCGTTTATGGCGTCTCGCAACTTGGCGGCCTCGCGGCGGGCCGCCTGGGCAAAGTCTGGTCCCTGGGAGGCGTAGATTATACCCCGGGAGGAGTTGATGATCGCGCCGCGGCCATTGTCGGCGGCCCCCTGCTGAATAGCGGCTTCGAGGTCCCCTCCCTGAGCGCCGACACCGGGGATCAAAAAGGGCATCTCCGGGCAAATCTCGCGAACCGCTTTAAGTTGCTCTGGGAAGGTGGCGCCTAACACCAAGCCCAAGTTCCTAAAGGTGCTCCAGTTCATAACCTCCCGGGCCAGATGTTGGTATTGGGGTATGTTTCCCTGTTGGGTCGAAACACTCAGGTCCTGCAGGTCAGAAGAGCCGGGATTGGAACCCCGGCACCAGACGAAAACCCCCCGCTCGGGTTGGGTCAAAAATGGCTCGATGGTGTCGCGGCCTCCCCATGGGTTCACCGTGACGGCGTCGAAATCCCATACCTGGAACATCGCACGGGCGTAGGCCGTGCTGGAGTTGCCTATGTCGCCCCTCTTGGCGTCTCCGATGATGATGGCGTGGGGCGCCGCCCGGCGAATGTGGGCTATCGTGCCCTCCAACGCCTTCAATGCGGGAATGCCCAGGGCCTCATAAAACGCTAGATTGGGCTTATAGCAGCAAACCAGATCGGCGGTAGCGTCCACGATGGCCCGGTTGAAACCCCCAACATCCGGTAAGGGCATCCTGTTTGGATCGACATCCAGACCCACGCACACCAGGCTTTGGTTAGCAGCACAGGCTTGATCCAGCCGGGCTAGAAAATCAGTCAACCTAGGGCTCCTTGGATTCTCTCTGAAACCAACGAAAGCTAAATCGAAGGTCAATGAGTCAACTCGGCCCATTATATCGCCTGGCTTCCCGCCGGGCTATCGTGATCTGGCCGGGCTATCGTGGCGTAGCCACCCGAATCTAAATCGCTTGCCGCCCTCCAGATCCATTGTTACCATGCCTTCGTGGCGGCAGAAGCAGTGTTAAAAGAGTTCCCATGGATATAGGTCCAGACCTGGTGGAAGGGGTGTTTATAGAACGCCTCAACCGGTTTGCGGCCCTGGTGGATATCAACGGTAAGCAGGAAATGATCCACGTGGCCAACTCAGGCCGGATGCGTGAGTTATTTGTGCCAGGATACCGGGTATTGCTGAAATACCGGCCCGGCGGCCACCGCAAAACCAAATACGACCTGGCGCTGGTGGATATTGGAGCCGGTCTGGCGTCGGCCGATGCCCGCCTGCCCAACGCACTGGTGCGGGAGGCTCTCGATGCAGGACGGTTGCCCCAATTTGCCGCCTATCCTCAGGTTCGGCCCGAATCCACTTTCGGCGAAAGCCGCTTGGATTTTCTGTTGGAGGGGCCGGAAGGAAAGTACTATGTGGAAACCAAGTCGGTGACCCTAGTGGTAGACGGCGTGGGGCTTTTCCCCGACGCGCCTACATCGCGGGGGGTAAAGCACCTAAAGAGTTTGGAGCAGGCTTTGGCTGAAGGACACCGGGCGGCCGCCATATTCGTCATTCAACGGGGCGACGCCCAATCATTCTCCACCAGCGACGATTCCGACCCGGAATTCGCCGTGGCCCTTCGCCATGCTATGGCCGCGGGCGTGGAAACCTTTGCCTACAAATGCCGGGTGACCGAGCGCTTGGTGGAATTGGCGGAACAGTTGCCCATTCGCCTGGCGCCCCTGTCGGGTTCGGATGACCTAGATAGCCCGAACGCCCCTAAGGACCCACCACAGGCTGCCGATGCGAGAGGGTAACATTCCCCCGCTGGTTGGCGGCTCTTCCCCGTCAGGCATTCCAGCCGGTATCCCGGATGGGCTTCAGACCGTCCTGGAAATGGTCTACTCCCGCCTCTACCGAGAATACGGTCCGCAGCACTGGTGGCCGGGCGACGGACCTCTGGACGTGGTGATTGGGGCGATCTTGACCCAATCCGCCGCCTGGTCCAACGTGGAAATGGCTCTGGCCAACCTGAAGGCGGCGCGGTGCTGGTCCGTGGAGGCAATCCACCGCAAGTCTCAGGATGAACTGGCCGCCATCATCCGTCCTTCGGGATACTTCAATGCCAAGGCCCGGAAGCTAAAGGCTTTCGCCGGCCACGTTGCGTCCAACTACGGCGGCGATCTGGACCGGTTCCTGGCCCTCGGCTTGGCCCCGCTGCGCGAGGAACTGCTGTCGATCCACGGCATTGGTCCAGAGACCGCCGACGATATCATCCTCTACGCCGCGGAGAAACCTTCCTTCGTGATCGACTCCTATACCCGGCGAATCGTTGGCAGGCTGGGGATCGCCCCCGAGGAGATGCCCGAAACCTACGATGCCTATCAGTCCCTGTTCCAGCTCCACCTGCCTTTGGATACCGTGATGTTTAACGAGTACCATGCCCTGTTGGACTGCCACGCTAAAGAGGCTTGTACAAAGGTGCCCCGCTGCGCCGGCTGCTGTCTCGTGGAAATATGCGCGACCGGCAGTAAAACCGCCTTAAGCTAGTTTAGCGCCGGGATCCATTGGCTATACATAACGATTCTCCGAGAGACACCCGGTTTGACCTAATTAGGGGCTGTGGTTATCATTGCCGAATTCCTATATGCGTGGATGATAATGCCGAAATTGTCGCCAAAACGATCCGGCCCCGAACTGTTAAACAGCCTCCTAGCAGACGAACAAATCGCCAACCATCTTTTCCGCAAGGCCGGACTTAAGTTCCAAAACCTGCTCGCCCTTAGTGGTTGCTGCCCAAAATGCGGGGCATATCTGATGATGGAGTACGCTTCGAATCCCGGCCATCACAATGGCCGGATGTTGAGCGTGGTGATTGCCTGCGCCGCCGCGTGCGATAGGTGGGACCTGGAGTCGTGTGACGCTCCAGTCGATGCCGGCGCTGAACGGACCCACTGGTGGCTGGATGAATATGAAGTTTCCGAAGGCCTGGAAACGATCATCCGGTCTCTCCCCAGGGCCGAGTTCGAACTGGCAATGTTCTTAAACTCTGAGACCGCCCGGCTTAACGGCGCTTGGCTGAGGACGGTCAGCGCCACTTCTTAACCCCGCGCCTCTTTTCCGCAACTGGCCTAACTAGCTGCTTAGAAGATTACGCTACGCAGTTGGTTAGTATCTACACGGGGTCTGGCGGAGGATCTCACTTCGAAGTACCTGTGCTGACTAGCAGTTGTCAACGACCGGCTGAGTGCTATACGATTCGCCACAGCGATTCCATTCGCTAGTTTACTTCCATGCAGGTTCGTAGCAGGTTCGTCGATTTCCTGACTGCCCCCGGGCTCTAGCAGGCCATGACGCCGGAAGGGCAGGTGGAACTCGGATTAGGGAACGGGACATTCACATCCCCAATCCCGGCGGCGTGCTACAGCTAGATGGCCTGACAGAATTCGGACATTGCGAAAGGACCACCATTTCTTGGGCCAATCAACCGGCCGTAGGAGATGCGCCTATGATTATCGGCCCCCTGGCATCCACTTACTGGTCTCGGTAATTCCAATGGAACTTGTGAATCTGAGGAGGGAAATCCATGTTCAAGACGATAAATTTGGATCACGTTGCGGTCAATACCAATGACATGGAAGCCACGGTCGAATTCTATTGTGGGGTTTTGGGAATGAAGCTGGCTCGCACCATGCGCACCGGCGACGGGCGGCGGCACTACAACATCGAGATCGGCGGAGGCAACGCGTTCGCCTTTTTCGAGACCGCCGAAAAGCTCGAGGGGTCAACGCCACAGCATCTGAACCATTTTGCTATTCCCGTGGCCACCGAGGAAGAGTTCAACGACTCGTTGAAACGCCTAACTGACGCTGGCGCGGTGGTGACCGATATCATAGAAAGAGGATACGGCAAGACGTTCTACTTTGTGGACCCCAACGGCATCCGGCTCCAGATAGAGCTGCAAACCCGCCAGGATAACTCGGACCCCAATGGCGACCCAGACCCGGTCCCTTCGGCCGCAAAATACCTGCCTTAGGGCCTAGAAGCATGTCCTGACTCCGGCATGCTGGAAGTCAGCGGTCAGCAAATCCCTCCAACCCTGGGTACAAATGGGGTTGGGGGGATTGTTGCGTTTTGGTATGGAGGTACGTACAGTGGGCAATAGGTCAGGAACAAACCATTCAGGAGGAGACCCGTGCCCATCGTTCAGTTGGACCCCACCCTGGAGATGTACTACGAGGATGACAACTACACCGATCCGTGGCGCACGCCCGAGGCGGTGGTGCTTCACCATGGCAACGCCAAGAGCACCAGCTTGTGGTACGCCTGGGTCCCACTGCTGGCCCGCCAATACCGGGTGGTGCGGCTGGACGCCCGGGGTTTTGGCCGGTCTTCGGTCCCGCCCGAGGGATACGATTGGTCGCTGAGCAACTTTGCCGGAGACCTGCTGGGGCTGTTGGACTTCTTGGAGCTGGACCAGGTCCATCTCATCGGCGAAACGGTGGGTGGGACCATCTCCCTGCAATTCGCCCACGAGCATCCCGAACGTTTGAAGAGCCTGACCGTCTGCACGTCGCCCTACAAGTTCGCCGGGGTATCCACCTACCAGGATTATTACCGGCTGGTGCAGGAGGTTGGGGTTGCTGGATGGGCGCGGGAAACGGGAAACCGGAGGGTTGACCCCGATGCTGACCCGGCGCATCACGAGTGGTACATTCAGCAAATGTCGCAGACTTCCCAACGGGTGGTGTTGGAGACCCTGGCCTACCTGTCTACCCAGGACCTATCCGGCATCCTGCCCCAAATATCCACCCCCACCATGATCCTGGTGGGCGAAAACAGTGTGGGAAATACGCCGGAACGCACGCAAATGATGGCCGAGTTGATGCCCAACGCCCGCCTGGTGGAAATTCCCGGCGCCGGCGGGTACGTCCAACATTCCGCGCCGGAAAAATGCGTAGCCGCCTGGTATAATTTCATGGTCAGCCTGAGCCACCAGCCCAAAACCTGACGGCTGAAAGCTACACCTAGTTTTGCAAATACCCGTTAGAACATTCCGTTCGCCCTGAGCTTGTCGAAGGGTCCTTCGCCAGCAGAATGGTTCGACAGGCTCACCACGAACGGGGTTGATAACGATGATTTCTGCAAAGAGGCGCTAAAACAGCGACCTCGACTGGCCGCCGTCCACGTTGATGCAGGCGCCGGCCACCAAGTCGGCCCGGTCCGACGCCAGAAAAGCCACCATCTCTCCGATGGGTTCCGGCCAGCCAAACTTTCCCGCGGGAAGGTTGTTGGTTATAAAGTCGGCCACCACCTCGGGAGAGTTGTTCTGCTGGAACCGGTCCCAGGTGCTGCCGGGGAAGTCGATGGAACCTGGGGCAATGCAATTGACCAAAACGTTGTATGAGATGGTCTGTAAGGCCAGGTGCTTGGAAAAGGCGATGAGGCCCGCCTTGCCGGTCATGTAGTCCATGGACCCGCCGTACTCCCGTCCAAAGATCGAGGAAATATTGACGATCCGGCCCCACCTCTGGCTCTTCATGTGGGGCAGCACCATGGCCATGAAGCGCACCGGGCTGATCAGATTGAATTCCAGTCCGTCGCGGAACTGATCCAGGGTGGTCTCCTCAAACACGGCCGAGCCCCGCCTTCCTCCGGCGTTGTTCACCAGAATGTCCGGCGCTCCTAGGTTGGACACCGTTTCCTGGTAAAAGCGGTTGGAATCGGCCTCGCTGGTGACATCGGCCTGGGTCCCGTGAACCTGAAAACCCTGGGCACGAAATTCCTCTACCGTTGCATCCAATTGTTCTTGGCCGCGGGCGCAGATGGACACCTTGCAACCCTCCCTGGCCAGCGTGTAGGCGGCCTGCTTGCCCAACCCGTGGCTGCCTCCGGTTATCATTGCTATCCTGCCGTTCAATCCCAGGTCCATGGCCACCTCCAACTCGACGCTTCTTTATGAAACAATCTCCTTCAAACCCTTGGCCGTAGCTAACTACCGTACGGGTGAAGGCAAGCGGATTATAGTCTTTGGACGTTGCCGCTGCACGATTTGCCACCCACACCAAACGACATGTCACTCTGAGCGCAGCGAAACATCTGGGGGGCAGAGGAGTCGCACCCCCCAGATGTTTCGCCGCGGCGGCTGGCTCAACATGACCGTTTGCGGGGATTCAACCCCCACTTCCGGAAGGGAGACGTGTTATATAGTTACCCAGACCCTGGAAGAATTTGGAGGAGGGCCGCGATGCTTGCTCTTGAGGACATCAAGATCCTGGACTTCACCCGCAACGCGCCGGGCATGTTTTGCACCATGGTCTTGGGCGACCTGGGCGCCGATGTGTTGATGGTGGAACGGCCCATGGACGCCCAGTTGTCCGAATATCAACGGCTCGTAGCCGGCATCAACAGCCCGGAAGACGCCCGCCGCCAGGCCGATTACAACGCCTTGCAACGCAACAAGCGAAGCATTTCATTGAACCTGAGAGAACCCGATGCAAGGGAGATCGTATATCAATTAGCTGGGGACGTTGACGTCGTGGTGGAGGGTTTTCGTCCGGGAGTCATGGACCGCTTGGGAGTGGGATACGAAAAGCTCAGCGGGATCAATCCCCGGTTGGTCTATTGCTCGATCTCGGGGTATGGGCAGGACGGTCCATATGCCTCCATGGCGGGGCACGACATAAATTACATCTCCTTCGCAGCCGCCCTGGGGCTGTTCGGCCATTCCGAGGAGGAACGCCCGGCGATTCCGCTGAACCTAATAGCCGATTATGCCGGAGGTGGCCTGTGTTCGGCCGTGGCTATCCTGGCCGCGTTGATGGCCCGCGGCCAGACCGGACGGGGCCAATACGTGGACATCGCCATGACCGAGGGCGTGTTTTATATGATGGCATCGCTGATCTCCAGCCACTTCGCCGAGGGAGCGAAATTCCAACGAGGGACCAGCCGGCTCAACGGAGGCGCTCCCTATTACAACGTTTACCAGACCAAGGATGGCAAGTACTTCACCATCGCGGCCATCGAGCCCTGGTTCTGGCAAAATCTGTGCCGTGCCCTGGACCGCGAGGACCTCGCTCCCCACCAAAACGCCCAAGGAGAGCAACAAGCCGCGGTTTATAAGACGCTGCAGGACACCTTTCTTACCCGCACACGGGACGAATGGTTTGAATTACTAAAGGACCAGAGCATCTCAGTGGGCAAGGTCTATAGCCTGGCGGAAGCCATCGACGATCCCCAAGTCGTCCAACGTGGAATGGTAGTGGAAGTGGAAGCGCCCAGCGCGCCCGGTGGCAGGGTGTCCCAGGTTGGCATCCCGCTGCGGCTGTCTGATACTCCGGGAAAGGTCCGCCATGTTGGCGCGGTGGCCGGAGAGCACACCGGCCAGGTGTTAGACAGCCTGGGCTACACACCCGATCAGGTGGAGGACTTACGCCGCCGCCGTGTCGTTGAATAGGTCCGTGCCGGAAAGTTCACCCTCGAGTAAGCGCGGGTCCGCCAGGTCAGCGGCCCGGCGTGGCAGATGGGAAGCTGTTATTGCCGAACGGACCGGCGTCTTGCTGGTGCGGTATTCCAGTTGGTTTATCGCCTCCGTGCTGTTGGCCACCGGATTACTGGTATTGCCCATATTCTTGATGGCGCCTGGGGAACAGGCTTCGCCGGACCCCGGCGGCCCGGTTTTCGACTTGCAGAAAAAAGTGCAGAGCAGGTTTCCTCCCCGAATCCACGGCACGGGGTTCATTGTTGAAGCACGGGGATCGGGGGAAGACCGCTCGGGAGACATTCTGCGCCAGGCCCCTTTGTGGGAACTTTACCAAAACGAAGGGAAGTTGCGGGAGTCCCACCTGGGCGAATTCCTCTACGACGGCTACGATGCTGACAACCAACGGCAGGTCATTGGGGTGTTCACGATCGCCGACGCGGTGAACACCCTGTTGGCCCTGGACCCCAGGACCGAAGCCACCCTGGCAACGGCTTCCAATGATGAGGTGAAGCAGGCCTTGCACCGCCTGTTTGCCAGCGAAACCGGCCGCATTCTGCGCGATTCCCTTTCCCGTGACGCCGGGTTTGAGACCAGGCTGGTGGATGGGGAGGAGTTCGATTACTGGCGGGCTTCGGCGCTTTCGTCCTTCGTCGCTTCCGACAACCAGATGTTGGGCGGCGGAGCTTCGACTCTCAACCTGGCCAACGACGAAGTGACCCTTGGGAAAGAGCGCTACAACCGGCAGGTTCAAGAATTTTTGCGGGGAGACCAGGCCAACTACCGTTTGTGGGGCCTGGCTATAGACATCAACTTGGAATCCATGGAGCAGGGCCGCGCGGCCATGCCCTTCGTCGCCGCCACGGTAGTGCTTGTTCTAGCGGTCGTGGGTATCGCCCTGCGTTCTCCCCGTTCGGCGGGCCTGGCGCTGGTGGGCCTGCTGATGCTCTTCGTCTGGCTAAAGGGCGGCTCCAACCTGGTGGGGCTGAAATCATCTTTGACCCTGGACCTGATAGTGCCCATCGCCATGATCTCCCTGGGGGTGGACTTTTTCATCCACGCCATGGCACGTTACCGCGAAGAGCGGCTCCGGGCACCGTCGCGGCCGCCAACTTTAGCTTTGCAGACCGGGATTTCTGGCGTGTTGGGGGCGCTGACACTGGCTATGCTGTCCGACGGCATCGCCTTTCTGGCTAATGTGACCTCGGGAATTGAGACGGTCATCGGCTTCGGCATCGCGGCGGGAATCGCCGTTTTTGCCAGCTACATCGTGATGGGAATGTTTTTGCCTCTGTTGGCCATGCGCTGGGACCAACGGACCTTTCTCCAACGCCAGGGCGATGTCGTGCCCAGCAGTTCGCCAAGGGTATCGCCCGCCATTTCAGGCGAATCGGGGAGGACATCACTGGTACCGGACCGTTTGGCGGCAATGGTGATGGCCTTGGTGCGCTTTCGCTGGATGGTGCTTTCCGCCGCCGTCGGGCTCACCGTGGCCAGCACCTACCTGGCGTTCCAGTTGGAACCGCAGTTGGACGTAAAGGAGTTCTTCGACTCGGATTCCGACCTGGTCACCGGTCTGGACAAGCTGGACCAGCACGTGGGCCCGGCCCTGTCGGGAGAGCCGGCCGTGATATACATCCAGGGAGACCTGACCGAGGCGGCATCGTTATCCGCCATAAGTGATCTGCTGGACCGGATGGGCAACGACCCTAACCTAGGGCAGACTGGAGACGAGGGGGACGGCGGGGTTTCCCTCTACCGGCGGACTTTGTTGACCGTGCTGGAACGGGCCACCGGCAGCCGGTACGCCCTAAGCCGCATCGAAGAAGAAACCGGCGTGGCCGTCACCGACGGCGATGGTGACGGGATACCCGACACCCGGCCGCAGATCCTGGCCACGTACGACTACATCGTGGAACACGGCGTGCCCCTCCGCCGAGGAACACTGGTATACGACCCGGTGCAGGTTCGCGAGACCATTTTCCATGATCCGGGCGCAAATCCCGGCCAGACAAGCGAGCAAGCCACGATCATAATCTTCGGCGTTTTGGGTACCCGGCAACAGGCCAACGTTTCGCCGGCCCTCCAATCTCTGGAAAAGGACTTGGAGCCCCTTAGGGACTTGCCGTCAATATCCTTCGCCGGGGTCACCGGCTCGCCCTTCACCCGGCATTTCACCCTTCAAGCTGCCACCAACGCCCTGAACACATCGCTGCCCGTGGCGGTCGCCGCCTGCCTGATCATGCTGATGGCATGGATGCGCTCGGCCCGCTATGCGCTGGTCACCATTCTGCCCATCGGACTGGTTGTCTCCTGGCTTTACGCATTCATGTATCTGGCGGGGTTCCACCTGAACTTCGTCACCGCCACCATCGCCGCCGTTTCCATCGGGGTGGGGATCGACTACTCCATCCATGTCACCCAGCGCTTCCGGCAGGAAATGGAGGAACTGGGGGATCCAGAGGAGGCGCTGCGGGCCACCGCGAAGGGGACTGGGGTGGCGTTGGCGGGTTCGGCGGCATCCAGTGTCATCGGGTTCGCCGTGCTGGCATTTGCCCCCATGCCCCTGTTCTCGGCATACGGCATCATCACCGCCGCCATGATCGCCATGGCGGCCGGGGCAGCCTTGTTGATTCTGCCTGCCCTCCTGTACTTGGCCGCCGGAAAGCAAGGGAAACGATCGGCTAGCCTGCAACCTTGTTAGTCTCGGTTTTGGGTAGAATCTAGGTCGGCCCATGCTATAATGGGCCGTCTTCAAAGGCGGGCTGAATCATGTGTCCGCCCCACCGGGTATGAATCCCAATACAGTGGTTTTGAGTAAGGACTGAGCAATGATCAAACGCTTTTCAGTGCTATACGTAGGGCAGATCGACTTTGAAAACGTGGGAATCGACGGAACCCCTGCGGATGACCGCCTATATCCCAACGAACGGCTGGTTCAGGCGTACGATAGTGCGGTGTCCCTGGCCCAGCACATGGATGAGCAGGGCTATTACTGCATGTGGACGGCGGAGCACCACTTCCAAAGGGAGGGTTACGAGTGCTTCCCCAACCTGATCTTGCTGGGTGTTCATCTGGCGGGAATCACCAGGAGTCTCAAGTTCGGCTCGGCATTTAACGTTGTGCCGATGTGGCACCCACTACGGCTGGCCGAAGATTTCGCCATGGCCGATATCCTGACCGGAGGGAGATTGATCTTTGGCGTTGGCCGCGGTTATCACTCCCGGGAGGTGGAGACTTTCGGCGCGCCGGTCATAGACAACGACGCCAACAAAGAGCTCTTCGAAGAGCAGATGGAGATCATATTCAAGGCGTTCAATGAAGATTCATTCAGCCACCATGGCAAACATTACGACATCCCCGCCGACGTGCCCTACCGGGGTTATCAGCTCAAGGACGTAACCATGGTGCCCCGGCCCATTAACCGGCCGGTGGAGATCTGGCAGCCCATCGCCAGCGGAAGGACCCTGGAATACATAGCCACCAAGGGTATAAAGGGCATGGTTGCCCTTACCGGGGAGAGGTTGGTGGAGCAGTTATTTCGCACCTATCAGGAAACGGCTGCCAAAGCGGGCCGGCAATTGACGGTGGGTCAGGACATGGCCTTGGGCATCGGGTTTTACATCGGCGACACCCCGCAACAAGCCATGGAGAGTGTCCGGCCGTATCACGACGAGAGGTATAAGTGGTTCGCACCATTTGGGTTCGTCCGTTACACCGATTCCCAGGGCAGGGCATGGGGAACCCCCGGCGCGCCCTCGGGCGCTCCCAGCATCGAAGACGGCATAGAACAAAAGGTTTGGGCCTGTGGCCCGCCCGAAACCGTGGTGGGCATGTTGCGGGAATTCGAAGAAAGGTATCCGGGTCTAGAGGACATCGTACTTCAGTGGCCGGAAGGCATGCCCTGGCCCGAGTTCAAAGACCAGTTGAGCCGGTTTGCTAAAGAGGTGATGCCGGCCTTCGGCGGGGGTGGGCGCTAAGCGCGTCCCCACGCGCGCATATAGTGGACCCCATCTAATGCGGGGTTCCGGGAACCCAAAATTCCACCGGCGCGTCTTTGTCCAGCATCAGGCAGGCCTCTCCCCATTGGCTTGGGTTGTCCAGGTCCCAGCCTTCGGCGCTGTCCCAGGACTGTAGCCTGATACCTTCATCGCCGCCGTACACCAGCAGGATCACACCTTCCCCCGAGTCTTCGGACCGGGCCGACTTCGCCGGGCACGGTCCCAACGAGCTCCAGCCCGTGACCCGGCACCACCTGTCGTCCCCGTCCTGCCCGGCTGTGAAAACCCCCGTGATATCCCGTGGTTGGTCCAGCAGATCGAATATCCGGTTTACCGTCAGGGGGCTATTGCCGCCGTCGGTAACGTCTATTTCCATCAGCATTTAAATTTCATCCCCATGCTAGTTTCGTGCCAGATTCTAGCACACCTTATCCGGAATCTAGGTGTCGCCGCCACTTGCCGTTTGAGGCGGTAACCCCGTGGGCCGATACGATGGTAACCCACCGGACCCTAATTCTCCGATGGGATTTAATTGACTGTGGTGGCCCGGCATCCACGCTAGACGCACTCTGGAATCCTAGAAATTTACTACATAAGCCTTTTATCACAGCGTTTAATTTATGGGATGCCCGCAATGTATCATGCCCAAGGAGGCCTAAAATGCTGTCAGTACGCCAGTTGAATCCATTTGAAGAGGTGAACCTGCTTTTCGGCCGGGCGGCGGATCGGCTGGGTTTGCCCGATGGATGCAGGGAGATGCTGCTCCGGCCGTGGCGGGAGTTGCAGGTTCAAGTCCCGGTGCGGATGGATGACGGGCGTGTCCAGGTGTTCTCCGGCTACCGGGTGCAGCACAACGCCGCCAGGGGGCCCTATAAAGGCGGAGTTAGGTATCATCCCGAGGCCGGGCTAGATGAAGTCAGGGCCCTTGCCTCTTTGATGACCTGGAAAACAGCCCTGGTGAACATACCCTTTGGCGGGGCCAAAGGCGGCGTCCAATGCGACCCCAACGCCCTGTCTCAAGATGAATTGAACCGGATGACCCGGCGGTATACCACGGGAATCGAGCACCTGATCGCCCCCCACCGTGACATCCCCGCGCCGGACATGGGGACCAACGCCCAGACCATGGCCTGGATGATGGATGCCTATGGCTTGCTTCACGGACACTCCCCGGCGATAGTCACCGGCAAACCGGTGGAATTGGGAGGGTCTCTGGGGCGGGAGGCAGCCACCGGCCGGGGCGTAGTCATCATCCTTCAAGAGGTGGCTCGTGACCTTTCAATTGACCTGAAGGGCGCCCGGATTGTTGTTCAGGGTTTCGGCAACGTCGGCTCCTGGGTGGTCAAGCTGGCGCAGGCGCAGGGATGTAAGGTGGTAGCGGTCAGCGATGTCAGTGGCGGGCTTTATAATCCCAAGGGGTTGGACGTGCCGAGGCTGCTGGCGGTCAATCGATTGGATGCCCTTCCCGACGACTTGCCCGCTGGAGAAAGGGTGACCAATCAGGAGATTTTGGAATTGGATTGCGACGTGTTGATCCCCGCCGCCATCGGCAACGTCATCACTGTCGAAAACGCCTCCCGAATCAAGGCGAGGTTGGTGCTGGAGGCGGCCAATCATCCAACAACTCCCGAAGCCGATGAGATCCTGATCGACCGGGGAATCGTGCTCCTGCCAGATATCCTGGTCAACGCGGGCGGGGTGATAGTCTCGTACTTCGAGTGGACGCAAAATCTGCAGGAGTTCCACTGGGATGAGGCCCGGGTGAACGAGGAATTGGCCAAGATCCTGATCGCCGCCTACCGGGAGATGCGCGCCAAGGCCAAAACCCGAAACCTGACCCATCGAGAGGCGGCCCTGGATATCGGCGTTGAAAGGGTGGCCCGGGCCGTGGAGCTGCGGGGGTTCGTCTAAAATCGCTGGTTCGCCTCCGAAATGGTCGTTTGATTATACGAGGCGATCGAGTAGTTCCCGTTCGTGTTGAGCAACCGTATGTCCGAAAATTCGGACCGTACATAGGAAAGTAACTGCGACGAAATTCGACAGTTACTTGAAAGCCCTTCGGCATTGCTCAGGACAGGCTTGTCGAACCATCCTTCGCCGAAAGGACCCTTCGACTGGCTCAGGGCGAACGGAATATCTCCTGCATACAACAATGATCGAAAGACGATTCGCCTCCGATGGCCAAGTTGACGGCAAAAGCGGCCTCAGGTATATAATCGAGCCTCAGACCAACGGGCCGTTGAATAATCGGAGTGGCCGCCCGGAATAGTGGCGGTCTGGGAGGCGCGCTTTGGCTATCGGAATACGTACCTACCGTCCCCTGATCACCGCGAAGACCCATATGGCCGCAGCGGGGCATTATCTTGCCACCGCGTCGGGCTACCGTATCTTGGAGCAAGGCGGAAACGCCGTGGACGCGGGCGTGGCAGCGGGTATCACCTTGAATGTGGTGCTTCCCCAATACACGAGTTTTGCCGGTGTGGCGCCCATGATCATCCACGACGCGGCCAAACAAGAGACCGTCACCATCAGCGGACTGGGCCGCTGGCCCCAGGCCGCGAGCATCGATTATTTCAACAAGCATCATGGTGGGGATCTGCCCGCGGGCATCCTCCGCACGGTCACACCAGCCGCGGCCGACGCCTGGCTGACGGCCATCAAGCTCTACGGCACCATGAGCTTCCAGCAGGTGGTCACCCCCGCGCTGGAGATTGCCGAGGGCGGCTTTCCCATACCTGCGTCGTTGCACCGGGCGCTGTCCCGGGCGGGAGACGCCTTCGTCGGCGACGAGGGTGGCGGACTGCCCTGGCCGAGCACCCGGGAGATCTTCGTTCCGAATGACAAGCCTCTGGAAACAGGAGACGTCCTGGTGCAAAAAGACCTGGCTCGCACCTTCCAACGACTGATCCAGGTGGAAAACGACAACGCTTCCCGTAGCCGGGAAGATGCCATTCAAGCCGTCAGGGACTTCTTCTACCACGGCGAGATCGCCCAGGAGATGGTGGACTTTTGCCAGTCCCAGGGCGGCTTGCTCACCATGGAAGATCTGGCCGATTTCAACGTCGGGCTGGAACCGCCGGCCGTCGGGTCTTATAAGGGAGTCGACGTTTACACCTGCGGCCCCTGGTGTCAGGGTCCAACCAGCATCCAAGCGCTTCACATCCTGGAATCGTTTGACCTCCAAGCAATGGGCCACAACAGCGCGCCCGGCCGGCCCACCCCGAACCCGTGGCCGGAAGGCTGGAAGCTGACACCAGCTACGTTTCCGTGGTAGACCGGTGGGGCAACGCTTTTTCCGCCACTCCCAGCGACAGCTTAGGTAACGCGCCAATCGCCAAGGGTCTGGGATTCATTCTGTCCTCCAGAGGCTCCCAGAGCTGGCTGGACGCGGACCATCCGGCATCACTGCAGCCCGGCAAGCGGCCCAGGTTGACCCCCAACCCGGCGCTGGCGATGAAAGACGGCAAGGTGTTGATGCCCTTCGGCACCCCCGGCGGCGACGTGCAGTGCCAGTCGATGGTCCAGACCTTCTTGAACGTCATCGAGTTCGGCATGGACCCCCAACAGGCCATAGAGGCCCCCAGGGCGTCCACCTGGAGCTTCCCCAACTCCTTCTGGCCCCATTGCTTACAATCCCGGACTGGTGGGAGTAGAAGGGCGCATTGACGCCGAGGTGGTGGAAGACCTGCGCGGCCGGGGCCACCAGGTAGAGGTCTGGGACGACTGGACATCCCGCATGGGCGGCATGTGCGCCATCAAGGTAGACCAGGAACCCGGCGGACTTGCGGCAGGCGCCGACCCCCGCCGCGACGGCTACGCCATGGGGCGGTAGCTCGTTAGCTGTTAGCATTCAGCGCTCAGCTGTCAGCTTTTGGGGCGGCGGCGGGTCTCTGGGCTTCATGGTGGTTGGATGATCGGGGGGGGGGGTTAAATCCCCCCAACCCCCCTTTACGAAAGGGGGGCTATCGTGGTGGCTTTGTCCGCTGACCGCCTACTGCGCCGTTAACCCTCCGTCTATGACCAGCTCGCTGCCGGTCATGAATGACGATTCGTCGGAGGCTAGGAATAGCACTCCGTAGGCTACGTCCTCGGGTTGGCCTACCCGGCCCAGGGGGTGCCTGGCGGCGGAATGGTCGCGCCGCTCCTGGTCTGCCATCAGGTTTGGCGCGGTCATGGGCGTGTCGATGATACCAGGATGCACCGAGTTGGCTCTTATGCCCTCTTTGGCGTATTGGATGGCGGTGGACTTGGTGAACAGGCGGACGGCGCCCTTGGACGCCCGGTAGGCAGCCGACCCCACGCCGCCGGTCAGACCAGCCACCGACGATATGTTAACGATGGAACCGCCACCGGCCTTCCGCATCTCCGGAATGGCCTGTTTGGTGCCTAGAAAAACACCCTTGGCGTTGATCTCCATCACCTGGTCCCACAGCTCTTCGCTGGTCTCTTCCACTCCCTCGGTGCGGAAGATTCCGGCGTTGTTCACCAGTATGTCGAGCTTGCCAAAACGGGCGACGGTAGCGGTCACTGCCTGCTCCCAACTGGATTCGCTGGTTACATCAAGATTGACGAAAAGGCATTCGCCGCCGGTCTCGTTGATCTCGGCTTCGGTCTTGCGGCCCTCATCATCCAACACATCTCCGATGACCACCCGTGCGCCCTCACCAGCGAATAGCTTGGCCGCCACGGCACCCATGCCCCTGGCGCCGCCGCTGATCAGCGCTACCTTGTTTTCCAAACGGCCCATGATATTCCTCCAGCACTTGGGATGGCTCGATTCTAGTGCTTCGAGTGCCCGAGTCAAGGGCATTCTCCCCGGCGCGACTCCTCGTTGACCATATCAAACCCAGTCTATAAAATGTGGTCAGATGATTTGCAAGGCACGTCAAACCAAACTAAGGAAGGCATTAGCGTTGCCCGCCATCGCTATGCTGGTATTGCTGGCAGCCTGCCCTAACTTCTCCCGCCCGCCGGTATCGGCCGAAGACTTCCAGGTCACCCTTTTCAACGGCGGCGATTTCCGGCTTTCCGATCAGCTTGGGAAAAGATCCGTGGTGCTGAATTTCTGGTACCCATCGTGCCCGCCGTGCCGGGCGGAGATGCCGGCGTTCCAAGCGGCGTGGGAGGAAGCACAGGCGCAGGGCGAGGACGTGGTATTCCTGGGCCTTTTCGTTCCCAGGGGTTTTGACTCGGAGCAAGACGCCAGGGACTTTGTGGAGGAGATGGGTCTGACCTACGATTTCGGCACCGACACCGGTGGAATGATCACCCGGAGTTACAAATTAGAGTACTTCCCCAAGACCTATTTCATCGACAAGACTGGCCATGTTTTCAGCGCGTTGGTCAGCGGGCTGAAAACCGAGGAAATCACCCACCTGGTGCGGGCAATGGGCCAGGGTTGATCTCGCCTGCTAGCAGGGCCGCCGTCTGGTCCAAATACCGCTATTGACCGCCGCCTTTGGACGCGCTGGATTGGATCCTAGTTGCTATCCGATGGATCCACGCTTTGGCCGCGGTGGCCTGGGTGGGCGGAGGCATATTCTACGTGCTGGTTCTGCGACCCAGCCGAAGGTGTGCGGGCGCCGGCGATTCAAGGCAACGTGACGCTACCGCCGAAGAGTTTCGTATCCTGATCAACACCGCCATCGGCGTGCTGCTGCTCACCGGGGTGATTCTGTCGGTGAGCCGTTTGACCGCCAGCGCGGCGACGATCCCATACATGGCAGTGCTGGCGGTCAAGATCGTGCTGGCTCTGTACATGTTTTACACCGTGAGTTTTTTGAGGCGGCGAAGTTATCCGGAACCAGCAGCCCTGCAGCAGGGAAGGTGGCCACGGTGGCGAGCCAACCTTTCGGGAACCACCGCGGTTCTGGTCATCGGCGTGGTGGTCTTTGGGTTGGCCGATGTGCTGGACGCCTTATTCGAAGCAGGATTGGTTGGTTGATAGCTATCACTACTCAGCTTTTAGCTCCGGTGCTGATAGCTGAATGCTAAGACGTGGAGGAAGGTAATTGAAGAAAGAATTGATGGAGATTCTGGCCTGTCCAGTGTGCAAGGGAGAACTGGAGCTAAAGATTGAAGCCGAAGAAGGCGATGAGGTGATCACTGGTGGATTGATCTGCCATCAATGCAATGAGACCTACCCCATAGAAGAAGCCATCCCCAACCTGCTGCCGCCAAGCATGCGGAGTTAAAGCTGTCAGCATTCAGGCGTCAGCAGTCAGCTTGCACACTCACCGCTGACGCCACCGGTCAAAAACACCGGCCACACGGGGCGCCAGCTCTACGGACTGGGAATCGCGCCAATTTGCGTCAGCAGCCCCAGTAGGTTTATCTCAGACCAGAGTTCGACTATTTTGCTATTCTCCAGACGGTAGATGTGAATCTCCGTCCAGGTTACCGGATTACCGCTGGGAGGGATACCGTTGAACTCTCCAGTATTAGTGGCCGTCGTTCGTTCGATTACCTTGTCACCGTCGGCTAGCAGGTCTTCCACGGTGACATGTACGTCGGGAAATCCCATTATTATCGACTGGCCGACAAGTTTTAGACCCTCTCTCCCCGCCGGAAGTCTGGGGTCAGGAAGGTGATGAACGAATTCAGGCGCCATGAGTTCATCGACGATGCCGACGTTGGCGTTATTCTTGAATTCCTCGATAAACCGGCTCACTACGGCCGTGTTCGTCACTGAGGCAGACGTTTCTTGGCCGCCACAGGACCCAAGTAAAACCGCCGTTACCGCCACGATCAGTAGGACAGGCCATGTTTTCAAATTGTTGGCTGGGATGATAAGCGCCTTCATTTTTGGTGGACCTCCAAATCTTGGATGGGGCCGCGCAGGGGTCTATCGATAACCTAAACTAATACCAAGGTGAAAACTACATAAAGCTAAACCCTCAGAGGAGTTGCGGTATTCTGTAAGAGAAGTCGAGTGGCGGTGGTGTTGGGTATGTGGGACATAGTGGAACTTCTTGAACGGCG
>DAOUHE010000244.1:0-2498 GCA_034428715.1 Dehalococcoidia bacterium
GCCGAGACCGGCTTCGGAGTTGATATCGGCGCCGGGCTGGCGTGGTCGCACGCGAACAGCGGCGTCTCGGCCGAGGTCAGCGCGCGCGGGCTGCTGACCCACGCGGCGGGCGGCTTCCGCGAGCAGGGAATCGCGGGCTCGCTGACCTGGGACCCGCGCCCGGAGACGGAACGGGGAGCACTGCTCACGCTGCGCCAGACGATGGGGGCGCAGGCCTCCGGCGGCATGGACGCGCTGCTCGGGCACACGACGCTCGCCGGGCTTACGGCGAACGACGACGAGGACGAACTGCAAAACCGGCGTCTGGAGCTGAAGCTCGGCTACGGCTTCCCCGTCTTCTCCGACCGGTTCACGTCGACCCCGGAGATCGAGCTCGGGTTCTCGGACCGCGCCCGCGACTACAGTCTCGGCTGGCGGCTCACGCTCGCGCGGCGCGCCGCCGGCACGCTGGAACTCGGCGTTGTGGCGACCCGGCGCGAGCACGCCAATGACGAGCCCAGGCACGTCATCGGGTTCCAGCTGACGGCGAGGTGGTGAGGTTTATCGATGGTGACCCGGACACATACACGTTCATGGCGGCCGATGAGGGCAAGAAGGTCAAGGTTAAGGTGACCTTCATGGACGGGGACAGCTACACGGTGGTCCTGATACCCAGCCGACGGGGAATGTCGTGGTGACGGTCGCCGGATACGTGGGCACAGTCGTGACCCCGAATCCGACCACCCTGACTTTCACCACGTCGAACTGGAACACGGACCGGACGGTGGCGGTGGCGGTGACCGACAACCGCTTCGACAGCGACTTCATCGACCGCCACTCCGGCAGCACCGCCCTCGTGGACAACATCGCGTCGCAGTTCGCCTGCCCGCAGATGGGCGAGCGCAGCGAGGATCTGGACTTCCGGATCCGGTTCGGGGGGGATCGGATTGAGGCGGCGGACGCGGAACCGGAACCGGAGAACCGCTTCGGGATCCGGGTGTCGGTTCACTGGTGATGGCGGGACCACGATCTTTCCCTGCGCCAACATGCACATGAATCAGGATGAAGCGCATGAGAGATGACCTTGAACATGCGGCGTCCAGAGAAATTGCAGGTTCCGTCGCACCGGTGATCTACGCAAAAAAATCGATTCGGAACAGGATTCCAGCCTAGTCGTCCCCGATCCCAGGACATGGCCACGTACTCGCGCTGATCGATGTTTGTTTGTTGTTTGTCTGCCGCAGAGTCGGGTCCGCATTGATAGCGTTTCATCACGCCTGCGGCGCGACCAGCTGCGGAAAATACTATCGTATATTTTCTTCTGCAAGCCCGACCGGATCCGGTCGACCGGGTCGGGTGATAGCATCCCAGCCGCGTTCGGCCGGTGCCTGGCGTGTCAAATACCAGTAATTACGGGCGTAGGCCTGTGCCGATCAGTGCATGGACTTCCAGAAGTATTCCGTTCAGTGAATACGAACGTTTATATCGAACCATTAACGTCGTAGTAAATCACTGATAAAATGTTATTATAATGACCATTATAAATAGATAGTTCCGGTTTTCATTTAATAATGGCATCAATCAGTAAAACAATCGGGTATTTGCGGGTCTCTACGGTCGACCAGGACCTGGACAAGAACAAGGCGGAGATTCTGCGCCTGGTCCATGACAAACACCTGGGATCGGGTCATGTTGTCTTTGTAGAGGAAAAGGCCTCCGGAAAAAAACCGTGGAGAGAGCGACGCATCGCAGAAATCATGGATGACCTGGTCGAGGGCGACAATCTGGTCGTCAGTGAGATATCACGCCTCGGTCGCAGCATGCTGGAGATCATGGAAATTCTGGCCATCGCAACCAGTAAAAAAATTAGAGTCTATGCAGTCAAAGGCGATTGGGAGCTGTCCGACAATATGCAAAGCAAGATCATGGCGATGGTGTTTTCTATCGCGGCTGAGATTGAACACGATCTGATTTCACAGCGCACCCGTGAAGCATTGCAGGCAAGAAAGGCGAAAGGACAGAGACTGGGCAGGCCGCCGGGGCCTAGAAAAAGTAAACTCGACCCATTCCGGCCGGAAATAGAAGCCTTGCTGAAAAATGGCGCGACTAAGACATTTGTCGCAAATAGATACGGGACAAGCGCCGCGAACCTGCACCTCTGGCTAAAAAAGCGGCTTACATAACCAGACAGGAAAAATAGAGGAATGCAGACTCTGCGCGCTTTCCATAACAACCCTGCTAAGTACGGGATGAGCAGGGCGAGTATCTATCGATTGCTGTCAGACAGCTGATCCACTGCCCGGCTTGTTTGTTCACTTCTACCGGTGATCCCTATCTAATTCCTCAAATTATTATCATCAGAAGAAGCGTCAAGGATGTATCACAATGACGGAACTGCATTGCTCTCCTTTAATTAATCTTGTTGTTGTAAAGGCGGTACGCTCCGATGGTCGATAATTCCCCAGTCTACACATTCGCCAGAGGGGTCTGTGTCTCTCTGACCCGTCCCCAGTGCGACG
>DAOUHE010000245.1:0-28986 GCA_034428715.1 Dehalococcoidia bacterium
CTAGGGTAGTCATATGATTGTCACGTCCTTATGGAGACTTATCGGATTGGAGTTTGACGGCAGTTCAGCACTACTTGCGGGACTGCTGATTTCCCCCCTTGTAACGTTGAGCCGTCCAAGTGAGAACAATATACCAGGCGCGATGACGGACCGCCCCTTTTGAGGCTGCCACACCACCATTGAGTAGCGCACGAAGATATTCTTACCACGCCGGAATAACCGGGCCACAGGCCGGCGCCCTTTATCATGACCAGAAGGGCTTCCGTTTACGTTTTTAGTCGGCCTATCCGACTTGCGCTGAAGATTGGTGTGATTGTCCTACCGGATTGATGTAAAAAGCGGCTGGACATAGCGTTTGAACACCGACTATGGTGAGAATATCTATTTGTCTAATCGATTCCAAATCCTCAATATCAGGTAAGAGACGAGCATTGTTACGTCTGAAGCCAAGCCGTGATTTCCTAATACAAAGGGACCTGGGCGGATATGGCTCCTGGGTAACCAATTCTATGGAACTCGATATCCGTGGCGGCAATGCGCCGCTCCGCCGAGTAGCGTTTGCGTCAGCTGAAGTTCAGGCGGCAACCCTGTTTGAAGGGACATAAGGACTCAGAGGTTAAGCAAAATGGTTAAGAAGAAAAGTTCGTTCCAAGACGTGTTCGACCTGGATGCCGAGCGAAAGAGGAAGGACTCGAGCCGCAAAAAGGTGATCCCGTTCCAGGAATACCTGGAATTGCTTCGGAAGGAGCCGCGCATCGCCCAGACCGCCTCGGCACGTCTTCACGAGATGGTCCTGGGCCGGGGAATGGAGACGGTCCCCGATTTCGAGCGGTGGCTGGGTGTCGGCAAGCGCTATCCGATGTTTTCCGATGTCTTATATGGTGTCGAAAAACCCGTGGCGGATTTCGTCGAGTATTTGGGCACCGGCGCCGCCGGGCTTTCTACTGGGAAGCAGCCGGTGGTGTTCGTGGGTCCGCCGGTCAACGGAAAATCGTCGGCGGTTTCGATCATTAAGAGGGGGTTAGAAGAGATACACACCCGTCCCACTTACTTCATCAAGGGCTGCCCCAAGCACGAAGAGCCCCTGCACCTTCTTCCGAGACACCTCCGGCCCAAATTCGAGGCTGAGTTGGGAGTTCGGATTGAGGGCGACCTTTGCCCCCACTGCCGGCACCACCTTTTGGAGGCCGGCCTTAAGGACGACTCCGGCGAAATCGTGAAATATCGGGGCGGCGACGGCGTAATCTACTGGTGGGACTTTCCAGTCGAGTTGATGAGCTTTTCCCGCCAGGGTTCTCGAGGCATCGGCTCTTTCGAGCCCTCCGATGAAAAATCGCAGGACGTCTCGGAGTTGGTCGGCGGAGAGGTTATCGGGATCAGTCAGAACCCCAAGTTTGGCCCCACTCATCCTTACGCCTGGGACCTTAATGGCGAGATCGAGCATGGCGAGCGAGGCGTAGTCGAAGCCCGGGAGATTTTTAAAAAAGGCATGGACGAGCGCATCCTCTGGGTGTTCATCAATGTCGCCGAGGAAAAAGAGCTCAAGGTCCAGGGCTCCAGTCTGCCCCACATCTCGGTGGACACTGTCACCATTGGGCACTGCAACCTGGAGGGCTACAAGGCCTTCTCGGCAGACGCCGGGCAAGAGGGATTGCACAACCGCTTTTATGTAATCCAGTTTCCTTACCCCCTGCGGGTGAAGGACGAGATTCGGGTCTACCGGAAACTGGTGGAGCAGGAGAGCGACTACCGCGAGCTTTACGACTGTCATATCGCTCCTGAAGCATTCGAGCTTGCGGCAATCTTCGCCATCCAGACCCGCCTCAAGACCTCCAATATGGGCATCAGCCTTCTGGACAAGATGAAGGCATACAACGGCGAGAAAGTCCTGGTCGAGCTCAAAGACAAGGACCAGAACCCTCTGGACCTGCGGGCTCTCATTGAGGAAGGCCAGGCGGACGACGACATTGCCAAGCGAGAGGGCAGGTTCGGCGTCAGCTCGCGCGACGTGCTAGCTGCTTTGAACACTGCCATCGTTCGGGTGGGCGATCAAGGATGCCTCACCGCATTGACCGTTATCCGGTCCCTGCGCGACGTATTCGACCACCGCATGGGCTACTCCCCCGAGGAAGTGACCAAGTTCCGCGAACTCCTCTCTGCGGGAGAAGGCGGCGGCGTGATGGCCGAATACAAGGAGTTCGTCCTGAAATCGGTTAGCCGTGCATTCCTGCACGCCTATGACGACCTGGCCAGGGACCTATTCCGCCAGTACCTGGAGGGCGCCAACTTCGTTCGCCGCCAGGGACGCAAGTTCGTCCGCGGCGAGATGAGCGACGTTGAGCGAGACGACCTCACCGGCAAGCCCAAGGACGTCGATTCGGTGAAGAAGTTCCTCCGCTCCATAGAACAGCACATCGGCGGCATCGACGAGTCATCGGCCGACGTATTCCAGGGAGAAATCCTGGAACTTATGGGCAGCGACCCCAACTTCGGCTACGATTCCTATCCGCCGCTCCGCCAAGCGGTCGAAAAAAAGCTGCTTTCCGACGCCCAGGCGACCCTGAAGCTAGTCCTGGACCCCAACCGTCCCAAGGACGAAGAAGCCAGGAAGCGGACGGGCGACCTGTACGAGGAACTCGAAAAGTCAGGCCACTGCGATGTCTGCGCCGCGGAGATTGTAAAGAACGCGGCCGAATTCCTCAGCGAGTAATCAGCAATTCCCAGTAACGGTCCTTACGCCCAGGCCGGCCCGGTTGGGGCGATTCCCTGCGGAGTTTAACGGCATGTCCATTACCGTTCCCGAGCCCGTGGCACAACGTGGTCCCAAGGACGCTCGCCGACACCGGGAAAAGCAGCGTGAAGCAATTCGGCAGAAGCTTCCCGAGATCATCGCTGAAGAGTCGATTATTACCCGCGCCAAGGGCAAGATAATCAAGGTCCCTATCCGCTCTATTGAGATTCCCAGCTTCCGGTCCGGCCGCCGCACGAAAAGCGGCGAAAACGGCAGTGGGGGAGCTTCGGGCGGAATGGGGGTCGGCCAAGGCGCCGGGCAGCCGGGGGACGTGATCGGACGCCGGAAGGCAAAGGGCCCCGGGCAAGGTGGCGAACCCGGAAACGAGCCCGGCGAGGAATGCATCGAGTCCGAAATGGAGCTCGAGGTGTCACTAGGATTCAAGATCAACGGCATCAACAAGTCCGGCCCCAAGGTCCTCCTGGATCCCAGAAGAAGCTCCCGGACCCCCTTCGGCAGATTCTTCGCCTTTCTCCAAATGCTGGAGGACGAGACCGGACGTGACGAGCTCACGTGCTACGGCGCGCTCAAAGCGTCCAACGGCGAATTCGGTGGAGCGCTGGCGCTGCTGGAGGACCCCGGCTTCAAGTCTTCGGAAGACGAGGTGAAGCCCTTCGGAATCTACGCCCAAAATGACCTGCGCTTCCACAAGGTACGAGAGGATGTGCAGCAGGTTTCCAACGCGGTGATCATGGCCATCATGGACGTTTCGGGCTCTATGACCACGATGAAAAAGTACCTGGCCCGCTCAGTCCTTTTTTGGCTGGTCGAATTCCTCCGGACCATCTACGCCCAAGTGGAGATTCGGTTTATCGTCCACCACGCCATCGCCCGGTTGGTGCCCGAGGAAGAGTTCTTCCACACCACCGAAAGCGGCGGCACCCGGTGTTCCACCGCTTACGAACTCGCCACCAGCCTGATCGACAGCGAATACCCCACCAACGCGTGGAACGTGTACGCTTTCCATTTCTCCGACGGCGAGGACTGGGAGCCCAAGGAGTCTATGCAGGAGGCCCGCAAGTTGTTCGGCCGGGGCATCCGCATGTTCGGGTACGGCGAAATCCACATGAACGACGGCTACCGGTCCTACGGAAACCTTTTCCCGGCCTTCAAAGAGGCGTTCCCCCTTAACGAACGTCAGGTGCCCGCCGGCGATGCCTCAGTCATAAGCGTGGCCGCCGGCACCGCCGAGTTCCCATTTTTGGGGGTGGTCATCGAAGACCGAAAGCATATCTGGCCCGCCCTCAAGGAATTCCTGCGGGAGGACCGATGGGGCTAATGAACCAAGCGGACCTGCAGCGGCTTCAAACAATCGAGGTCAGAATTCACGAGATAGCCGAAGATATGGGGCTGCTTACCACCGAGACTACCTTCGAGGTGGTCTCGGCCCAGCGCGTTCTGGAGAGCATGTCCTATCACTTCCCCACCAACTTCTCCCATTGGTCCTTCGGGCGCGACTACGAGCGCAACCGCACGATATACGAGAACACCGGCCACGGAATTCCCTATGAGCAGGTGTGGAATTTTGACGTGCCCAAGGCGTTCTTAGTGGAGACCAGTCCCTTCGCGCTGCAGGTATTGACCATAGCCCACGTGTACGGACACGTGGACTTTTTCCTGGCGAACAAGAACTGCCAGCGAGGACGCTCCTTCGCCGACATCGCCGAAGAGGCCCGAAACGCCGCGGTCCGCTTCCAGGAGTACGTGGACAAATACGGGGTGGACGAGATCGAGCACATCATCGACGCGGGCATGGCCATCCAGTGGCATCAAGACCTTGACCCCTTCGCCGAAGATGTGCCCGAGCAGGAGCTGCGCGAGCAATTGATGGCCGTTGAACAGGCGAAGCTGCAGCGGCCGAAGACCCTGGAAGGAGATTTCCAGAAGCCTCAGACCCGCGAAGAGATCGAGGCCATCGAGCAAAACTTACGCGATATCATGTCGAAGACGCCGCCGCAACACGAGTACGGCCTGCTGCGTTACATCAAGGACAACTCGCCGCAACCGCTACGTTCGGCAGCGGTGGACGTGCCATCGGTGATTCGGAGACAAGCGCGGGTGCTGGCCCCCAACGCCAGGACCAAACTCCTGAACGAAGGCTGGGCGACCTATGTCCACCTCCACATAATGCGGCAACTGTTCCAGGAAGGGCTGTTGAACTCGGACGAGCACGGCGTGTTCAGCCGGTTCCATTCAGGAGTCCTGCGTGAGAGTAAATTCGGCCTGAATTGGTACCGCGTGGGCTACGGCCTCTACGAGTACATCAAAGAAAAATGGGACAATGGCCGGTTCGGCAGGGAATTCGACGAATGCGAAGACCAGGAGGCTCGCGCCCATTGGGACACCGGGGCCAACGCCGGCAACGAAAAGATTTTTGAAGTCAGGGCCAATTTCAGCGACCGCATGGCCGTGGAACTCCTCTTCGAAGATCAATTCATCCACGACCAGCGTTTGTATATATACCAGGAACAGACAGACTCGAACTCTGGCGAGATTCTAGAAGTGATCGTAGAGAGCCGGCCTGCGGTCATCCGCTCCCTGTTAAAACAGCAGCTAACCCTCAACGGCGCTCCGGTTATTTATATCAAGGACGGCAACTACAACGACAACCGCGAGCTATACATGGTGCAAGTGCGCCACCCCAACTCTTAATTGGAGCTTGACGGGGCGTTCGAGCGGGCGACGTTGGAGAAAGTGTTCCGTTTGTGGGGCCGCCCCGTCCACCTGGAAACCGACGAAGTCACCAGCGACGGCAGTGGTGAGAAGCCGAATGCGGTCCGGGTGGTGGATTCCTATGACGGCGAACAACACACCTCCAGCACACCGGCCGCGTCCGCCTAGCCCGCCGGTTCAAATTGGCAAGACTCGCCAAGCGTCTGAGTCAATGGACCACCACGTTTGAGCCCAAGCCAACCCTATGGTTTGATAGTGTCGCCATCCTTCCGGCCCAAACTTCGAATGTCAAGCTCGAATTATCTCCCGCCGAGAGGGCACCTGATCTTTCAAATGCCGGCCAACCAATGGCTAGTCCCCTAGACTTGTCATCAGCACATCACTGGGCCTCTGGCCGACGGGATAAGTTTCCAGGGGGGTGAGCTCACCCGTATCACCGTTGATTCGGTACGAGGCGAGACGGCCCGACTCCGTGCCGGCGGCGAAGAGAAATTTACCGTCGGGGTCCAGGCTGAAAGAGCCGGGTACAGCTTCGGCCGGGACTTGCCCCACGGCGGTCAACCGCCCGGAGGCAGGGTCAACCGAGAAGGCCGCGATGCTGTTGTGACCTCGGTTAGGGGCGTACAGGAATTTCCCAGAAGAAGAGACCTGAATCTGGGAGCACGTGTTCCTTTCGGTGTAACCGGCGGGCAGCGTCGTTATGGTTTGAAAAGCCGACAGCGTTCCTGTGGAAGTGTCCAGACGATAGCCGGTCACGCTACAGCCCTGCTCATTGGAAAAGTAAAGAACGTCTTGGGTCGGATGGAAGCAAAAGTGGCGCGGGCCCAGATGCTCTTCCGGCTCGACCCTCGGTGGCGAGTTGGGAGTGATATGTCCGGTGCTCTCGTCAAACCGGAACTGGAATATGGCGTTGGGGCCGTTGCCCGCGATGTGAGGCACAAAAGCGAATCTATTGGTAGGGTCGGTCTGCATTGCGTGGGCGCCGGTGGCCGTTTCGAGCCATTCGATGGGCGCACCACCCACCTCCCCGCCATCTCCAACAGGATGTACCGCCGCATGGGCGCCTTGATAATAGGCGGACAGCACAAACTTACCTTTACGGTCTGTGGACAGAAATGTGGGAGCGGCCTCTACTGACATCTTGCCGCTTTGCGTAAGTCCCCCGGTGTCCTGGTCTATCCGGAAGCTGGATATCTCTGAACTCCCCCGATGCCCGGCGTAAAGAGTTTTCCGATCAGGGCTAATCGCCAAGGGAGACGGCCCACCGGGCACAGGAATCTCACCCTTCGGCGTTAGTTTGCCGGTCTCCGCATCCATGGTGAAAACCAATATCTTGTCATCATCTTGCAGGGAAACGTACATGTAGCAAACCATTGATCAACCTCCTCCAATTTCGCTATCGGTTGTGGGTGTGTCGACACGATGGCGTTGGCAGAACCGGGCTAACAGCGCATTCCGATCTCGCCAGGCAGACGCCGTCTCTTAAGGAGTTCCCTGGCCTTGGCGTGGGAGAACCACACCATTCTGCCGGTGATGGCGTCTGCAGCGTGTAAGTCTAATTCGGTAAAAAATTTCATAAAGAACAGCCCAGCCGCACGAGGCGATAGTGGCGATTGAGGTACGACGGCGAGTTGGGCGAAGCTATCTTCTGCTGAGAGGATGGATTTGCTGGTATCTCGATCGTGGTCTTCAAATGTGCAGACGGCCAGTAATTTTGGCTCCAGCCCATCAAGACTGGACAGCGACGCCCAATAGCCGCTTAGCTTTGACTCTTCGGCGATCTGCGCCGCGTGACCCAACAGGAAGACGCAGTTGAATTCGCTCTGATCCGGGAGTGCTTTGGACAGACCTTGAGGACGGTCCACATTTGTCGGTTTCTCCCCCACCAGAGTCATCCCCTTTCGACGAAGCACGTTGAAAATGCGGCTGGAAAACTCCGATTCCCAGCCCTAGTCATTGCGGCAGACGTCTATCACCAGCAGGCCAAGCTTACCAGGGATAGTTGTTTGACTCCATAACACGGCTCCCCTCCTCGACAGCCTCAACCGGACCCTTTGGGGGCTCCCGTCTTGCTTAGGGCTTTGGTGATCCCCTCGGCTTCTTCAGGGGAAATAAAGTAGTCTAGCATGGTTACCACGCCCAACTTCCGCAGCGTGACTACCAGGCGAAAGGGGAAGCCCTCTCTTGTAGTCTCCTCTATCTCTAGAGATTTGCTGTCTCTTGATGTCTGGTATAGATCTGCCACGGCTACCACCTCTCCTAAGAACGCATACGATCTTGGGACTCTAATCTAATAGGGTTGTCCACTGGCCGTTAGACCATTCTGTGGGTTTAATAACCGGTGCTCACCGGCCCGCCAATGAACCAACAACCGATCAAACGTTAGAGCTTGGGTCTTGCCTGGGTCTTGATTGATGGAGACATCTAGAGGATTCCTTTGGTTGGCACGCCGCTAGTCAACGGCGATCGGGTAAGCCCGCAGGGCATTATCCCACAGTATCTTGCGCTTGCTTTCCATTGACACCCTGGGAAGATCAATAAGGTCTTGCTTGGCCTTAAAGTACTTTCTGCCCCCGGGGTGGCCGAAGTCGGTGGCGCCGACGATGACGTGGTCGCCGATGGCGTCGATCAAATCCTCGATGCCCGGATCGTCTTGGTCCGCCGCGACGAAACACTGGCGTTGGAAGTACTCCACCGGCGTCTGGTTTAGGCCCTGGATCTTGAGCCGCCGGGTGCCTCCCTGAATGCCGGCCTCCAGTCGGTCAGGCCAGAAAGCAGCCCAGCCACACCCGGATTCCAAGAATACCAGTTTCAACTTGGGATGGCGTTCCAGCACCCCGCCCATGATGAAGGCGGTGCAGGCCAGCATGCTGCCCATGACAAAGGAAACCGTGGTCCGACAATTCCTCAGGCCGGGTAGATAGTCCAACAAGCCGTTGTCGAAGGGGTGATTGGCGCTGGGATGGAGTCCAATGGGTACGCCCAGCTCGGCGCAGGTCTCCCACAGCACATCGCATTCATCATCGTACAGGCGAAGGCCCGGAACTGGCGCCGGGTTCATGTGCACGGCTTTGAAATCGTATTCCTTGACGCAGCGGCGCACCTCGGCCGCGGCGGCGGCTGGGTCTCTCAGGTCAATCGAGGCGGCGCCGCAGGCCCCGCGCCCGATCTCCTGGCAGAAGTCCCCCAGCCAACGATTGTAGGCCCGGCGAATGGCCGTGGCAGTCTCCCCATCCATCTCGGCGACGCCGGTGGTCCAGAACCCCGCCGTTGGATACAGGATCATGTGGTCCACGCCGTAGTTGTCCATCACCTCCCGGTAGGCGCCGGCCGGAAAGTCCTGATCGGCCCACTTTCCATAGGCCCGTTCCAACTCGTCCAGGTCCCGGTCCTGGAAGCCCCTGGTGGCCGCGTTCGGGTCCCGTTGGCCCATCGGCCGTTGCCCCATGACCTCGAGTTCCAATTCAAAACTCAAGGAATCCTCTTTGCCGCTTTCCAAAGGAATCGACTCGGCGGCACCGGGACTGGTGCCCCTGATCCATCTGACATGGCCCTTGATCAGATGCTGATATTTCTTTTCGAGGTAGTCCCGCCAAATCTCCTCCGGCTCGAGGATGTGCGCATCACCGTCGATGAATTTAAGCGTTTCCATACATATTCTCCTGCTGAAATTGACCCACTACCCCTCTCCTTTAAGAGAGGCGCCTCAGAATAGCCGAAGTGTTTCAACGGTACCGGCGCCATCTGGTGTTGCCCCAAAGCGCCTGTTCCTCATTTTGAAGCTCACTCCAATCATCCGACTACCAGCATTTCGTCAGTGCTGAACTTGGGTGATAGGAGCCGAGGCCCGTCTTTGGTGATCAAGAACATGTCCTGCAAATGCCAGTGGTTAACGTGGGGCTCCATTGCTATCACCATCCCCTCTTCCAACTCCTGGTGGCAACCGGGCACGATGTAGGGCTCCTGCTGGTGCCACCAGGCGCCCACGCTATGGCCGGCCAGCGAGAGCCTCTGCTGGTACCCGCGCTGGCGAAACTTTTCGGCGGCGAACCGGTGAATCTCGCTGGCCTTGGTCCCAACCTGGCACTGGTCGACGGTCATCCGATATATATCCAGGATTACCCCGTAGGTATCTTTTTGCTCTTGCGACGGTTGTCCTAGCACAACTGTTCTGGACTGGTGCCCGGGATAGCCTTGGTAATAAGCCACGTAATCGTTGCGGATGATGTCTCCCCCCTGGAATTTCATATCTCCTTCGCCGCCGTAAGCCACAGTATTACGGTGGGAGTTCAATATACCGTGGACCCACCCGGCCCCATTCCTCAAACAGCTCTCCACCAGCCGGCTGTGGACTTCTCGTTCGGTTTCTCCCTCCCGGACCGTTGGGAACACCTCCAGGTACGCCTCGTCCAAGATATTCGCCGCTTGCTCCAGAAGCGCCACCTCCGCGGGCGTCTTGATCCAACGAACCCCGTCCATCAACTCGGTGCAGTCGATGGCGTTGACGCTGGGAAGAAGCCTCTGGATCTCCTCCCACCGGGTGGCGCTGACGTAGGTTTTTTCGAAACCGACCGTCTCCCGGTCCAGACCCATGCCCTTCAGGACTTCCGCCATCTTCTGGTACGGTGACTCGGCATAGTCATCGTAGACCTCGATGCCCTGAAGCCAGGAGTCGCGCTGGGCCAGCGGCGCAGCATAGTAGTTCAAAATCATTACCGGCTCTCCCTGGCGGGGCCAGACCAGAAGAACCTCCCGAGGCGAGTCGGGAAAGTCCAAGTGCCGGGCCAGGGTCCCGGGATACGCGAAGCCGGCGAGGTAGGTAAAATTTTTACCAGAGCGGAGCACCAGGGCGGAGCAACCGGCTTGGTCCAGGTGCTGGTTCAACCTGTCGATGTTGGCGATGATCTCTCTTTGCTGGCCGTCCATGGTCCTTCCTCCGGTTTTCGGTCTACGGACTGGAGCTGGCCGCCGGGCTGCGCCACCGGCGCAATCGCTGCATGACGCTGGAGAGCACCAGATCAATGACGAACCACGTCGCCAGAAAAGCCCCGGTTTCCAAGAGAAAGCTATGGAATTTGTAAAAAAACTCGGCGATGAGCAGGGAAGAGCCGAATGCCGGGACCTGCTCTGCAAGTAAGCGCCGCCGCGGTAGTGACCGAATCAGCGAGTACATATCAACTCCTAAATGCCTTCATATTTTGGTGCAGGCTCCCACCGCCTCTGCCGTCTTGAATGTTCGAGGGTGCGCGGCGGAAAGTAACATTATGTGGATGATATGGCATGCCGCCTCATTTCAGCAATAAGCCGTCCGCTCCAATCGGCCACGGGCGCCACCATCACCCGGACAGCTCCCGAGTCCTAGTTGCGAACCGTGCCACCCGGAAGAGTGGATGCCCCAGGAGGGGCGGCGCTGGGGATGATGGCCGGGATACCCAACTCTTCCACCAGGTTTACGAACTCGGCTACGTCCCGATCAACCACCTCTTCCAGCAGGCTGATCTGGGTATCGATGCGAGAGGACAGGTCCTGGAATACCTCGCCGACTTGTTTGGGCGGCGCAAAGTCGGCGCTGCCCACCACTATGACCAGCTCGGCCAGCTTGCGGTTTAGCTTTACCGGCAAATTGAGCCGGTCACGCGCCCCTTTGTAGCCGGCCTGCACCAACTCGCTTTCAATGGCAGTCAGTTTGTTTTTCAACGAAGCCGCCGCGCCTGCCACCGTCTCCGCCGAGGAGTGTGACCCTGCACGTTGCTCCCACTCCTCCACCTGGCGCCGGATGTTGCGGAGCTGGTTGATGGTGTCGTGGGTCTCGGACAGTTTGTCCCGGATGCCGATGTGCAAGTCAAACTGGGAGTCGAAGTCGGCCTGGCTGGCAGCCACCCGCGGGTCTTTGACGATCTGGAATTCTCCGGTCTGTTCCACGCCGTCGACCCTTAGGCTGAGCCGGTAGTTTCCCGGAGGCGCCACCGGGCCGGTGGTCATCTCTTCCGTGGTCTTGTCTCCCGGCACTTTTCTGGCGTCGGGGTAGTGCATGTCCCACACGAACCGGTTGACACCTGCCTCGGCGAGAAGCCTTGGCTCCCATCCCCCGTCGCCAGCCCCGGCCACGGACTTATTCTCGGGGGCGGCGCTGGTGAATGACTTGATCGCCTGATCCAGGCTGTCCAAGACCGTCAGGGTCACCTCTCCCTCTGGCTTCTCCTTTAAGTAGTAGGTGACGGTAACCCCTCGTGGCGGATTTTCTCCCGCGTCCAGGAACCGGCGTACTGTTTCACCGCCTGGTCCTGTATCTTCGGTGTAGGTGACGTCGGCTCCCAGAGACAGGCGATACTGCTTGCCCTTGGAAGGTTTGCGTGACGCGGCGGGCGAGCGGAGCCGGACCGAGGTGCGGGATTGCAGCAGATGGACCGGCGATTCCGCCAACTCGTTGGTAATCTGATGAAGGATAGTCAAGTCGTCCAGCACCCAGAAACTCCGGCCGTGAGTGGCGGCCACCAGATCGTTGTCTTTGACAGCCAGGTCGTAGACAGGAACGGTAGGTAGATTGCCTTGCAGCGGCGCCCAGGAGCCGCCGTCGTCGTACGAGACGTAAACGCCGGTCTCGGTGCCAACGTACAACAGGCCCCGGCGAACCGGGTCCTCCCGGATGACCCGGGTATAGTCGCCTTCCGGGATCCCTTGGGAGATATCGGTCCAACTCCCGCCATAATCCGAGGTCTTGTAAAGCATGGGCCTGGTTTCGTCCAGTTTGTAACTGGTGGCGGCCAGGTAGGCCTTGGCAGCGTCGTGGGGAGAGACCTCGATCATGCTGACAAGGGTCCACTCCGGCAGGTCCGATGGAGTGACGTCGTTCCACGTCTTGCCAGCATCCCTGGACATGTGGACCAAACCGTCGTCGCTGCCCGCCCAGAATACCCCCGCTTCATGGGGGGATTCCACGAAAGCGAAGATGGTGCCGTATGTTTCCGCACCCGAAGTATCTTTGGTGACTGGTCCCCCAGAAGTTTCCATCTTGGTGGTGTCACCCCTGGTCAGATCGGGGCTGATTGCCTCCCAAGTGTTTCCTTGGTCGGTGGACCGGAACACCAGATTTCCGGCCACGTATAGGACATCCGGGTCGTGGGGAGAAAACTGGACCGGGAAGGTCCACTGGAAACGGTATTTCATCTCGTTGGCGCCCCGGCCGGTGCCCAACTCCGGCCATACCGTGATGATCCTGACCTGGCCGGTGGCGTGGTCGTATCGCAGCAGGTTTCCACCGCCGCCCGCCGAGCTTCCCACGGCGCCGGAGACAACGATGTTGGGGTCCTGAGAGTGAACGGCGATGTGTCCGCTCTCCGAGTTGCCGACGGTGTAGCAATCGCCCCAGGGTATGGCCCCTTTGTGGGTGCGGGAAGGAACGCAGATGGCCGAGTTGTCCTGCTGCGTGCCGTACACACGGTAGGGATATCGATTGTCGGTGGCCACGTGGTAGAACTGGGCGGTGAGTTGATTGTAGATGGTGGACCAGGTCTCCCCGCCGTTGAAACTGACGCAGGCGCCGCCGTCGTTGCCTTCGATCATCCGCCGGGGATTTTTGGGGTCGATCCAAAGGTCGTGGTTGTCGCCGTGAGGCGTGGTCGCCCGCTCGAAGTTCTTTCCGCCGTCGATGGACTTCCAAGCCTGATAGTTGAGGACCCATACGGTATCAGCATCCTGAGGATCGGCGAAAATGTGCTGGTAATACCAGGGCCTCCCCTGGATGTCCTGGTTGTCGCTCACATTTTCCCAGGTCGCCCTGCATCCCTACCTGACCGGCCAGCCCCACCGGGTCAAATATTTGGACAACGTCCTGAGCTACATCATGGGGCATGACGGCGTGTGGCAGACCACCGCCGACGACATCGCCGAATATTACATTGCCAACTACTACGATCAGATGGTGGCTTACGCTCAAAACCACCGGGTCGGAATATTTAGGGTGTTGGATGTCCTGGAGAAGTCGGGCATCAACCCCAGGGTCTGAAAGGGCGCATCGGCATCGCGGCGTCGCCGGCCAAACCGGGCCGCGTGTGGGCCACCATCGAGATGGAAGACGCCGCCCTATTTCGGTCCGACGACGGTGGGCACGGAGACCAGCTTGCCCGAATTTACCCTTATGGGAACGGGCTGATCATCATGCATCCAGTCCGTGTGATAGATGAGACCCGCTTCGGCCATCAGGTCGGGTGTGCGCTCTGTACCTGAGATGGCCGTCCCAGCATACCCTTCAGTTGCTTCCCGGTATGGCGCCGGAGGGTATCGATGCAGTCCCGGTAAAACTCCCGTTCCTCCTCCTCGGAGTAGGTGTTGAGGTAGCGGGTGTTGTAGATGCCGTGGCTCATAAAGCCCCAGTTGCGCTGGACCATCGCCTCTCCAACTTCCGGGAAGTGCTCCAGAACCGCCAGATTCAGCGACACGCAGCATCGGATATCGTGCTTGTCCAGCACCTCCAGCATGCGCCAAAAGCCGACGCGATTCCCATAGTCCCGGTAGGAGTACTGTTGCACGTCCGGATACGGGGTTCGCGGCCAGGGATTGCGCTGTCCGTCGTACTCCGGTTCATACTCGTAGTGCTCGACGTTGGGGGCGATCCAGAGGGCGACCCGGGCGCCGTTGGGCCACTGGATCGTATTCGATAGAACTCAACGACGCTCCCCTCTACCGGGAACACTATGAGGGCGACTACTTCGAGGAGATCTGCAAGGCCCAGTTCGACCAGATTTATAAAGAGGGAGCCAGCAGCGGTCGGTACACAGCGGGGTAGGATGGGACATTTGCAACTCCGGCTTCATAGTAGGTGACGATGGCGTGATGGTTATCGACGCCATGATGGTCGCCAGTATGGTGCGTCCATATATGGAAGAGATTCGCCATGTCACTGATAAGCCCATCAGGTATGTGGTCAACACCCATCATCATGTGGATCATTCTTTCGGAAACCAGTTCTACCTTCCGACAGAGGTCGTTTCCCACCGCGGATGCCGGGAAGCCTTGATTGACCGGGGCGCTGACGTGGAAATGCTGAGCCAACGATGGCCCCAGTATCGAGAGGACTGGGTTAAGACTCGCCTGACTCCCGCCAGCATTACCTACGATGACAAAATGGTCGTCCACCTGGGTGACCGGGTAATCGAACTGCTGCACCCAGGCCCGGCCCATACTTATGGAGACACCCTGGTATACCTGCCCCAGGAGAAGGTGCTTTTCACGGGAGATGTCGCATTTCACTATCTGACACCCCTGGCAGCAGACGGACACTTAAGCAACTGGATCAGGGTAGCTAACGGCATCCTGAAACATTTGGATGCCACCACTTTGATGCCGGGACATGGGCCGGTGAGCGGCAAGGAGGTGGTTAGCAAAACCTTGAGGTACCTCCGGTTGGTAAAGCGAACGTCTCGCTTACATTTTGAGCGGGGCGCGAGCGTCGAGGACGCAAGCCGTGCCGTACGATTGGGAGAATATGCCGATTGGGTTGAGCCGGAACGGGTCATGCGCAATGTTCAACGCATGTACCAAGAATTCAGGGGCGAGCTCCCAAGGCCCAGGGCGATGAGCTTCAGATAGATAGTTCACTTATAGATAAATAGCTTTGTAAGGAGGGGCAACAATGAAAACCAGGCAAATGACGGCCAACGCGTCCCATCTGATAGTTGAGCAACTCGCGGCATCAGGGGTTAAATACGTCTTCAACAACTCGGGTTCGCGGGAAGCCCTGTTCTTCAACGAACTCCATTCGCGCCCTGATATCCATGGCATCCTGGGACTCCACGAAGGCGCGGTTACCGCCATGGCCGGCGGATACACCCAGGCCAACCTCCAACCGGGGGTGATGGTGGTTCACCTGGGCGCTGGACTCGCCCAATGCATGGGGCAACTGATAAACGTTTGGACGGGCAGCTTGCCGGTAGTCGTCATAACATTCGCCGGCGACACCGGCAGTTTTGCCGATAGGATAAGCCTCGACCTGAGCCATAACGCAGGCCCAACCGCCATCAGCGCCCCGATGACCAAGGCCAGCTGGGCAGTCATCGAGCCCGAGGGACTGCCGGCGGCCATTGAGCGCGCCCTTCGGGTGGCCATGACTCCGCCCGTTGGCCCGGTCCACCTCGCCATTTATGATAGGATGCTTGGCCCCGACCAGGTCACCGCGAACATAATAGAAGGCGACCTGCCGGAGGTCCGCACCGGCTATCCGTCCGATGGCGACGTAGAGCAAATCGCCCAAGCCCTCCGCGATGCCAAACGCCCGCTTCTGTACGCGGGCGACGGTGTCTGGAAAAGCGGCGCCAGCGCCGAGGTCACAGCCCTCGCCGAACGTTTCGGCCTTCCGGTCGTGGGCGAGTTGCGCGGGGTCTCCATCAAGCACCCGCTCCATTGCGGCGGCCGCCGCCTGGAGCAGGCGGATGATATCGACCCCGACCTCATCCTCTGTTTTGGCGTGCGGCACAACGGCGCCGGCACCGCCGACGACTATTCCGCCTTCTTCAACGCCGAGCGCATAATCGCCGTAGGGTCAGACGTTGAAAATCTTGAAAATATCCCCGGGCTGGATCTCGCCGTCCTGGCCGACGAAAAGCGCACGGCACAGCGGCTGGTCGAGCTGGCCGGCCCCCCCTTGGACGAGCTCGCTGACCGCCGCGCGTGGGCAAGGGAAGAAGCCGCCTCGCTCCGCGCCCAACGGCGGGACGCCGCTCGATCGGTTGGCCAACAGCCGGGTAAAGTGCGACCGTACGTCCTGGCCGACGCGCTCGATCAGGCCCTTGAAAGGCTCGGTGGCGGCTTGGTGACCATCGAGCAATTCGCCGTGGCCCAAGACATCCTTGAGAACACCGGAAATGCCGGCAACAACGATTACATCCGGCCCGCCGGAGGCTCGGAAGGCTACGGAATGGGCGCCGCCATCGGGGCGAAACTTGGCGCTCCCGATAAACCGGTCGTGGGTCTCGTGGGCGACGGGTCCCTTTACTACTCGGACTCCGCCCTCTGGACGGCGGCCAGCCACAGCATCCCCGTGCTCTACGTGATCTCCAACAACGGGGCCTATGGCATTGTGGCAGGGGCCTTTGGCGGCGCGGAGGCCAACATGAAACAAACCGGCGAATACCGGGGCGTGGTCCTAGATAACATAAACCCGGTCAAACTCGCGGAAGGCTTCGGCGTCGAGGGCATGGACGCCACCGACGAATCAAAAATCGCCGAGGCCATCGAGCACGGTCTAAAAACAGTGGAAGAGGAGAAGCGTCCCTTCTTATTAAATGTCCATCTCCCCATCGGCCTGCCCGCCGGCGGCCGCCCGGGAGCGCCCTATAGCCTTACAAAAGATATGAGTTAAGAAACTATCTCAAAACCGAGCATCCGAGATGGGCCATCCTTCGACAGGTCCGACTTCGTCGCGACTCGCGACCTCCGGTCGGAGCTCAGGACGAACGGCTGCAGGAACCTCCTCCGTTCGTGGTGAGCCCTTCGACGTTGCTCAGGACAGGCTTGTCGAACCATCTTTTGAGAGAGCTAATATATACCTGGGACCATCCCAATGTTCCCATCGTGATGGTGTAAAGCCAGAGATATACCGGACCAGAATCCGCTTTGGTTGACGAAGACCGGAGGCGCACGTAGACTCCGTTGAGCAGATAGCACCTGAGTAACCCGGTGCGTTCACTATAGGGGGCGGAGATGCCATTTGCCGAGCTGGGGGAAAAGCGAATCTGGTACGAGATCAACGGCGAGGGCGATCCGCTGGTGCAGCTCCCCGGTGGCGCCTTGGGACTGCGAAACTTCTCCCGGGTCACACCGGTGCTGGCCCGCCACTTTAGGGTGGTGGACTTCGATGTGGTGGGCACGGGCAAGAGCACCCCAACGCCGCCGGGATATACGCTACAGGACTGGACCAACGACCTCCGCGACCTAATGGACTTGCTGGAGATTCCCAGGGCCCACCTGCACGGCACATCCACGGGAGGCCTTACCTGCCTGCAGTTCGCTGCTCAGCATCCGGAGCGAGTGAATAAGATGGCGCTGGTTGGAGTCGTGGCCCGGTACGATACGGCCCTACGCCTCAACCGAAAGGTGGCCAAAGCCCTGGCCGCGAATGTTGGCATGGAGGCGGTCGCGGAACTGACGGCCCAGGCAGTGCTGACCCCGGAGTTTCTGGACAGCCCGGAAGCCGGCCCGCTGCTGGATCAGATGCGGTCCACCTTTGGAGGGATACCCCCCAGCGCATATATCGCAACCACGGAGGCCTGTGAGAATGTGGACCTGGGGCCGGACCTGCCTCGCGTCACCGCGCCAACCCTGGTGATCAATGGCGAGTTCTCCACCAACTCACCGGTGGACACGGGCCCCCAAGGCATTGGAGGCCGCGGCATCGCAGACGGGGTCAGCAATGGGCGGTTGGTGGTGATAAAAGGAGCTAGGCACCTGGTGATGATGGAGCGGTTCCAGGAGGTCTGCGACCTCATCATCGATTTTCTCAATGAGTAGTAAACTGCTGGGCCAAACCCTCACGCCACCGGATCACCCTTGGCCCTGAGTTTAAAGCCGGAAAGCTGGAGATTGGGCTAATATCCGCATCTGATTTCGTCCGAGGCAACCACAATAGCCGGGACACATAGGAGGCAAATATGGCCGAAAAGGTAGAGGTCTTCTTTCACTCCCAGCAGCCCTACGTTCACGTAAGGGAAGAGGACATAGCCACCTACGATTCGGGGCGTCTCGGCTTTCCCAATACCCATTTCGACCCCGAGAAAGCCCATGTACTGTACAACCAGTACCATGAGGAGTACGCCCTGGCGGATGAGGCCGGCGTTGACGGGATCATGACCAACGAGCATCACGCTGCCTATTGGAATATGAAACCGTCAGCCAATATCGACGCCGCGGTCATCAGCCGGATCACCAACAGGGTCAGGATCGCTATCCTGGGGAATATCATTCCCATCAACAACCCGGTGAGGATGGCCGAAGAGTTGGCCATGTTGGATTGCTATTCCGGTGGGAGGTTGATCTCTGGGTTTGTGCGGGGAGGCGCCGTCGAAACCCTTCAAGCCGGTTTGGACCCGACAGAGAACCGGGAGCGGTTTGAGGAGGCCCACGACCTGATCATGAAGTGCTGGACCACACCCGGCCCATTCCGTTGGGAGGGTAAATATTACCATCATCGAATGGTGAACCCCTGGGTTTTGCCCATGCAGAAACCCCATCCTCCCATCTGGTTCCCCGGAGGGAGCAGCCCCGAAAGCGTGATATGGGCCGCCAGCCGCGGATACACCTACGTGAACCTGGGTGCGCTGATGGACCTGACCCTGGAGTTGAAACAGATCTATATCGACACGGCCCATGAGGTCGGATTCAAGCCCGGCCCGGAGCATATTGGGTACCAACTCCGGGCTTTGGTGGCCGACACCGACGAAGAAGCCCAAGAGATCGGCCGCGGGTTTATGTGGAACGCCGCCTATCGCATGAGGGGACCCGCCGAGCACAACGACCCGCCTGGATACCAGTCTCGCGTGGCCCAGGCCTTGAGCCGCCGGCGGGCCGGGGGCCCCGAGCGGGCGATGGGCTATGAGCAACTACAGGAAGTTGGAGCCATCGTGGTGGGCAGCCCGGATACGGTGATAAAGAAATTGGCCAATACGGTCAAGCAGCTAAATCCAGGTTATCTCATCCTGATCGGCAGCGATGGGAACATACCCCATAAAAACGTCATGCGCTCCATCGAACTGTTGGGCCGGGAGGTCGTACCGGCCTTGCACGAGATAGAGCTTCAGGCATATCAATAGCATTTACCGAAACTTGGGCATCACTTCCTTGGCGAACAATTCCATGGAACGCATCACCTTGGCATGTTCCATACTGCCGAAGGACATACTGGCCCCAAAGTACCCGATGTTGTGTTCTTTCTGTAATTTTCGAATCCGGCGAACGCAATCTTCCGGCGTACCGAAATAGGTGGTAGTCTCCAACTCGGACTCATAGCTGGCCGGGTCCACCGGGCGGGTCCGGCGCCAGTGATCCAGGTCCACGTTGATCTCTTCGCCGTGGGTCAGGGTGCGGCGGTAACCGCCCAGGTCACGGACCCAGGTCAGTGACTCCCGGGGGTATTCCTTGGCCTCCTCCTCGTCCTCCGCCAGATACACGAAGCGGAAATAAGGCATTCGATCCAGATTAGCGGGTTTCCCGGCTGCGGCGCAGCGTTCCTCGTAAAGGCTGAATAGGCCAAGGTTATCCGCTTCTAGGGTCGAAAAGCTGGTGAGAATGGGCAGGTCCCTGGAAACTGCCACGTCGACACTGGCGGCCGTGCGGGATACCGCCAGGAAGACCGGTGGATGTGGCTTTTGCAACGGCGAAGGCGCCAGGGTCAGGTCGTTCACCTGGTAGAATTCGCCGTGGTAGGTAAACCGGGTGGTCGTCCACAGGCCAAGAATGATATCCAGCACTTCCTGGAACCGCACGTCCCTGGTCCCAAAGTCGATGCCGAAGTTTCCGTATTCGTAATCCGCCGAGCCGCGCCCAACACCGAACTCCAACCGTCCGTTGCTCAACACGTCCACCATGGCGCTCTCTTCAGCCAGCAAGATCGGGTTGTGAAAGGGCAGAACGCTAACGCCGGTGCCGATACGGATTTTTTTGGTCCGAGCGGCTATATAGCTAACGATGGGCATGAGAGAAGGGAATATCCCGTATCGGCTGGAATGATGTTCCGCGATCCAGACCGAATCGAAGCCCATCTCTTCAGCATACTGGATCTGTTCCAGTGCCTCGCCATATATACGGCTTTGGGCACCGGGGTCTTTCTCGGTCCAGGACGCCAGTATAAACAAGGCAAACTTCATCTGGGTTTTAATCCTCCTTTAATAACTGTGTTTTGGCCCCCAGGCGGTCTTAGGCGACGTCAACTGGGACTGCCAAGGAAGCCAGAGCGCCCGGCCGTGTCCATTTCCGGACCTCGGCCGGCGAATGGAAAGGCGCCAAGCATTGCCTGCCCACACAGAGATAGGCCGCGGGCGTCCCATCAGCAGGAAACCCGAAGCTCCCTACTAGGTCAGCCTCCATCCTTGGGTACAGTACCTGTACAACCCATCCTGGCGTTCTGGCCCTTAAAGCCGCTTTAACCAAACTCTTGGTGGTTCTATGGACACTTTCCCCAACCACCACTAGGCGCACTGGCCCGGAATCCATTGTGTTCCAAGCCCTGGCCCAGGCTGAAGCCGCGGGGAGGAAAAGCCGTTCCTCATCCTCCTCCATCCTTCGAGCGCCCGGCGGTCCCAGGTAGCTCCGGCCCGGCACGGCTCCACTGAAAGCATCCAAAATGGCCCTGGCCGCAACCAGATACCGCTCCTCTTCAGTAATGGTAGCCCGGGCGATCAATGCCTCAGCCAGAAGTGCGTTTTCCAGCACCGGCATTATTCCTGGCATCGGTGTCTCGGTCCGGGTTACGTCATAGAAGCCGCCGCCTGAAGCGCCGTCCGATGCGTTGAAAAGGCGCCCGATAGCCTCAAACACCGCATCGGCCCGCTGTAGATGGGTCCCGTCTCCGGTGGCCTGATAAAGATCGAGGTAGGCGCCCATGGCATGTACGTGGTCGGCTAGGAAGCGCGTTTGTCCCTTGGTTTCTCTCACGATATGGGTCAGGCCCAGGCTTGTGTCTTGGAAATCAGCCCACAGCATTTCCAGCACCTGGGCCGCCTGCTTCAGGTAATCCGGCGCTCCAAGGACCCCAAAAGCGTGGACCAGGGTGCCGGCGGCCAGGGCATTCCAGCCGGTGTACAGGGTGGCATCGATGGGAGGTTTGGCCGCGGAATCCCTGTTGGTCCACGGCAGCCGATAGTAATCTTCGCCGGCGTCCTGGCTGGCCCAGAACAAGCCGGTGACCGGGTCACGGAGAGTGGTCAGGAGGTAGTTGAGAGCGCCCAGCGCGGCATTTTTGTAAGCCGGATTGCCGGTGATCTGGAAAGCAGTCAGGAAAGACGAAATAGATCGCGCGTTGGTGACCAGCATCTTTTCGTAATGGGGGACCTTCCAGTCACGGGACACCGAGTACCGGAAGAAACCACCGTCTTTGTGGTCGAAGAGACCGTCCAATACGCCGTCGAGGGTCCGGCAGGCCATGTCTCGCAGACGTTTCTCTCCGTTCCGGCGATAGAGGGACAGCAGCAGATCGATGCCTTCCCAGGGCGGCTGCTTGGGCTCGTCGCCAAAGCCTCCGAATAATGGGTCGTAGAGATCTTCGACTCTTTGAATCACCAATCCGGCGGCCGCGCCCTCTCGGACTTGCGGCGGCCCATCATGCGCTGAAACGTTCGGCGGGGCAACGGAGGGGCCATTCTGGTACGAAGAACTGACCCGTTCCAGAAGCCGGACCATGTCATCGGGGGGGACGTAAACCCTCCCTTCTATGACTGCCCCGCCGCTGTCGAGAATGGCCAGCGATGGAAATCCGCCCTGGTTGTACCTGGCGGACAGGTCTGGCCTTTGGTCCACATCCACTCGAACAGGGATAAATTTTTTGTTGATCAGTCCGATGACCGTGGGGTCCGAGTAGGAGGTCTGGTCCATGACGTGGCACCAGTGGCACCAGGTGGCGGTGAGAGCAAGGAGCACCGGTTTGCCTTCTGCGCGAGAGGCAAGCAGCGTTTGGTCACTCCAGTCTCGCCAGGCTACGGGACTTATCGCCGGTTCGTTGGTCATGGGGTCTCCTGGGGAGTTGTCCTCAGCAAGGCGAATCCTCGATCCACTGGCATCGTGAGCCACGTCCCAGGTCCTTCACTGCTCCCTACTCTGGTATGGAAAGCACGGACGAAATTTTACTGGACTCCCGCCACAACTTGTTCCAGGAGTCTCCGGCGTCATCAGAATAGAATCGCCGTTCGGTACGGCCCAGTGTACAGTGGCATCGCTCGGGCTTCAACGATACCGCCGAGACGGCATCCTCCGCGGGGCCTTAGATCGTTTTCCTAAACTTAAGCCAAAGCGGGATCTACACGGACAGCCCCACCAACCCAGGGTCTTTCGAATGTCACCCTGAACCCTTCGCCGGAGCCTGTCCTGATCCGCCGACGGCGGACGAAGGGTTCAGGATAAACTCCGTGAAGGGTCTGGGGAAGGGAGAGGTTAACGCCCCGCCCCAGATGCTTCGCCGCTGCTGCTGGCTCAGAGTTTGTGAAGAAATACCCTGTAATGGCCTGATTGAGACTGGTTTTACAGCTGTATTGAGACTGACAATCGGGGATTTCGCTAAAAAGTCACAAACTCTCAGCATGACATATTCGGATCAATGACAACTGGAGGGCGGGGAGGCCACGCCATCGTCCTCTAACAAACGAAAGCCCCTGCGCTCCAACCCCGGCGGGTTTCACTGTGGCTTTGGTTTAGTAGGGAATAAGCCAGGACTCCGAGAAAGCCAGCGCGCAGGTGCTGTGGGCCCTGCCATCCCTCTCCCGCGGGAAGGGACGCCCCTGGGCAAAGCTGCCGTTGACGCTGAGACGGGCCCCGCTGGCCGGGATCAGAACCGTAGACACGCCGTGGGGCCGCTCGGGGTTGCCTCCAGGGAAGCTGTGACTCAGGAACGGCTCGCCCAGGTCGTACCACGTTAGGGAAATCTCCTCGTCTCTGGAGGTGATCGACTCCGTCCAGAAAGACCTAAGGTCTCCAGAACTGCGGAAGCTCGCCTCTCGCGCCGGGATATCCAAGTTGCCGAAGGTGGCGTTGATCCGACCCTGTATCTCCCCTTGAAGCCAGCGGGTCATCTGCACGTTGTCGGTGTAGACCCTGGGGAGGTCGTCGGTCAGCTCGCTCCGCAAAAAGAGCACGTGCCCGGGCCCGCCCGGGGAGAACAGAATGCGCCAGAAGCTGGCATCCGAGGTGGTTGCGCCACCGTCGGTCTCGCTAAGCCGGATATAGGGGTTCTCGCCGGTGAGGAGAACGCGGTTGGGGTCGACGGGGCTAGTGGTCATATAGTTCCTCCTTGAGCTAGACTTCGAGCAAATTTACCCTGAGTAATAAACCCGGAGTACGGCGCCGGCCGGATAGTGTAACGGATCATCCCTGGCATAGGCCGAAGGAGCCGTTCAAGTGCGGGAGCCAGCTTACCCGGCGCTACTTCCGGCGACACATTGCGCCATCGCCAGGCCGAGACTCTACCATTGTTCCTTGCTCCGGCCAATAAACCAGCCGGGGGAATCCGGTCTAGCCGATGAGGGATGGAGCCACTTTACCGTAGTCCTCGAGCCGCGGAAGTAGCAAAGGCAGGTCCACTCCAGCCTCACGATATTCAGCGATACGCTCTTTGCATCGCAAGGCCCCTCCCACCAGATAGAACGAATCGACCATCTCATCACTTACGAGGTCTAATGCGGCCTGCCCGCCATCCTTCTGTGCCGTAGCTCGAAGCGGCCCCAGAATGGATGGATCGAATCCGCCTTTTTCCAGCAGAATCTCTCCTACAAGTGGCTCCTCAAGGAGCCTGACAATCCGCTGTTTAAGGCTAGGCCATATACTCTCCGGGTCTTCGGTGAGCCGCACCACCAGCATACAGGCTATATCTATGGAATCCGGGTCTCGGCCTGCCTCTAGCGCTGCCTCCCGTATTTCTGCCACGGCGTACTTCACGTATCCTGTTGGAGTGTACGCGTTGAGCAAGACTCCATCGGCGATGGCGCCGGCCAGCCTCAGGGCCTTGGGGCCGATAGCCGCGAGATATATGGGTGGATTGGTCTGGACGGGTTTGGTCTCTAGGTGGACATTTCCCAACCGGAACCGTCCATCGGTTGAGGTGACCCTGCTTCCCGCCAGAAGGTCCCGGATGATGCAGACGGCCTCTTCCATTGTGGAACGTGGGTTTATATACGGTATACCCATTCTTTCCTGGATGACGAACCTGTCGCTTCTGCCCAGTCCCAGCAAAAACCGGCCGCCGGAGATGCGGTCCAGGGTGGCGCTCGCCATTGCCAGTAGCGCTGGATTCCTGGTGTAGGGATTGGTAACCCCCAGTCCCAGTTTGATGTCCCGGGTCGCCGCCGCCAGGAACCCCAGGAGAGAGAAGGTCTCCTCGTGAAAATATCGCTCGGTCACCCACAAGGATTCGTAACCCGCGCCTTCAGCGATTCCGGCGTACTGTTTCAGGTCGGCCCCACTGTCAATGCCGTGGTAGAGCACAATTCCAAGTCTGGTCACTAATTCTCCTCCTTGCTTCAGAGGGTTCCCACGCAGAGGGCTCCCATGATCGCGGGCGACCAAGGCAGCACGTTTGTCCTGGCAACTTGGTTAATTAGCCGCCGCCACCGCTGTCGAACTGGATCAAAATTCCATCGGGGTCGTAGACGTAGAAGCTGCCGAGATTGCCTTGGGCGTCGGTACGCGCCTCCAAGGGTCCCGCCAACTGAACTCCTTTAGAGGTCAGTTCCTCGGCAAGGGCCTTCACATCCGGCACCGAAAAGGAAAGGTGGCTGATTCCTATCTGGTCGAGCTTGATCGGGTCCCCATCCGGCTCGTCACCAGGATGACTGGTCATGGTGAGGGTCGGGCTAGTATCGCCTTGACCGTACATCAGGCGTACTTGTCTTCGAGTTTTGCGGTGATGTTTATAGACGTGGGGGAGACCGCCCGTGGTTGTATCCTGGATTCGATCTGAAGCAACCCTCATGCCGAGGATGTCCCGGTAGAAGGCCAGAGACTTATCGAGGTCGCGCACGCAAATAGCGATGTGGGAAATACCCGTGGCATCCATGGTTTTCACCTCCGTGACCGAGCATAAATTTGAGCGTGAGAGATTTCACCGCCATTAAACCGGCGGCTCGTGTGATTTCAGCCGGGCACCGGTATACCGGCTACCTTTAACTGGATGCGGTACAAGGCTTCAATGGTGGTAATGAAAAGAGTCTTCCAATCTTCACCACCCCAGCCGACATTAGTCGTCTGGGGTCCAGTTAAAATGGTGCCCAGATGCTTGCCCGATTGGTCTATTATCCAAACTCCTCCGGGCCCCGTGCAATACACGTTCCCCTCCACGTCCACCTTCATACCGTCCGGTCCGTCTGGGCTGATGGGCCTTGCCTCCTTCAGCTTGCAAAACACCCGGTCGCTGGCCAGGTTCAGCATCCCATTGGGTTGCACGTCGAACGCCCTTATTTCTCCCTTTCGGTAGTCGTCTATGTAGAGGATGCTCTCATCTGGGGAGAATGCCAACCCGTTGGGGAAGGCGAGGTCACCGGCCAGTAGAGTGATGGTAGCCAAGTCCGGAGAAACCCGGTACACACCAGAGAAATCCAGGACGACCCCCGGGTCTGGCGCTCGAGGATCGGTGAAATATATGCTTCCATCGGACTTTACCACCGCATCGTTTGGGCGGTTTAACCGCTTTCCCCGGTAGCTGTTGGCCACAACGGTGATACTTCCGTCAGATTCCACTCGCGTCACCCGATTGGCGCCACCTTCGCACAAGAGTAACCTGCCCTGAGGGTCCCGGGTCAGTCCGTTGGCATTATTGCTGGGCTCCTGTAGCAAAGAGACGCCATCGCCAGGTGACCACTTCCTCCTGCGATTGCCGCGAACCTCATTGAAGAGGAGATACCCCTCGTCTCGCCACCACAGGGGCCCTTCGGCGACCAGGTAACCGTTGCCCAATTCCTCTATCTCTTGGTTCCTTGACACGATACGTTCCAACTCTGGTGAGACCATCTCTATAGGCACGATAACCTCCTCAGGAAGAAATTGGGGTCAAATAGCCTCAATGAACTGCTGGGTGGTCATAACCGTGCCCTGCCGCGGGTAAACCTTTTCCGTAAGTACCCGGTGCACTTCGGGGTCCGCGTCGGAGCATGCATCTGCCAGGACAATGAATTTGTAGTTGATGTCGGTGGCCCAACGCACTGCCGAAAGGACGCAACCGCTGGTAGCCACTCCCATTAAGACCAGCGTGTCTTTGCCCATTTCCCTGAGGGTAACGTCCAGCGCCGTAGTGGAAAAGGGACCTGGTCTCGTCTTGGTTATGACCGTTTCTCCCGTGGCTGGGGATACGCCTTGGTGGATTTCCACGTCGGGCGCGTATTCCTGAAATGCCCCGCCACGATGGACCACGTAGATCACTGGTATCCCGGCTTGCCTCGCCGCCTGGAGCGCCTGAGACGCTTTCTGCACTACCGCTTGAGGGTCACTGGCCACGTTGGTTACGATCCGCTGCTGGAAGTCCATGATCAAAACCACGGTCTTATCGCGGTCTATCGCTACTTGCTGGGTCATGTCGATTACTCCTTCGCCCTAATGTCGCCGTTTAGCTCGCTAGCAACTCCTTTAGCATTTTATCTATGAATTGGGTGTCCTCAGGGTTGCGGCCTGGACCGCCGGCCAGATGACCCCAGATCGATGGGATGATGCGGAGGCCGGCGTTGGGCATGTGGCCAACTTCGATCTCGTTGTCCTCAGGAGGAAAGTACTGGTCCGTCCGTGACGGCATGATCAACGCTGTTGCCTTTATCGAGCCCAGGGCCTTCAAAAAATCTCCTTCGTAAATGGGGTTGTCACTTATGTCGCCGTTTTGCCACGTGTAAACCATCGCCAGGATGTCGTTGGCATCCAGTTGCAGGTATCTGCCCTCCCATGCGGATACCAAATAGTCCTCCAGCGACGAGAACTCCAGGTTGAGATAGACCTGCTCTCGATAAAAAGCCTGCGACGGCGCCCATCCCGTGTATACCCTGGCCATTGCCCGAAGGCCCTTGGTGGGCTGACGTTCGTACCAACCGCCGTTCCACGCGTCGTCGGAGCACAACGCTGCTTTAACGCCTTCCAGGAACACGAAGTTGTGACGGGAGGTCCTGGCGGATCCGCACCAGGGCGCTATGCGCTGCACCATATCAGGGAACAATGTACCCCAATGAAACGACTGTTGGGCGCCCATCGAGAACCCGCATACCAAGGCGATTCGCTCCACGCCCAACCCCTCAGTCACCAGCCGGTGCTGACACATGATGTTGTCATAGTAGGTGATTCCGGGAAACCTGGCCATGTCGTAGGGTGGGGGCATGTTGCTGGGAGAGGACGACAGCCCGTTGCCAAAAAGATTGGGGACGATAATGAAATATTTCCCAGGGTCCAGCGCCATCCCTTGGCCGATCATAGGTTCATTGGCCGGATGCTGCGAGCCGAAAAACGTCGGAAATACGATAGCGTTGTCTCTCGCAGCATTTAGCTCCCCGTAGGTTTTGTAGCATAGTCTGGCGCCGCGAATTTTCAGCCCGGATTGGACTTCGACGTCACCCAACTCGAAGACTTGATTGCTGCTCATAATAAGGACCTCGACCGTTTATTGGTTGTCTACTATACCGGAAATGTGAACATAGCCGGCTACCTGATCTTGGAACATTGGGGATGGGCAAACCTGCGAACACTCCCAGCGGTGGTAATTTCGTTCAGCTTGGGGTTGCCACCGATATTTTTTCGTATTCAAGGCCCAATAGTGAGGTGTGGTCCCCTCGGTTGCTGGGAGCCGGCTAGGATTGGACCAGGCAATCAAGGCAAGTGGCGGCTGTTCACCCGAAGTCCCTTTAGGACGGGCGATTCAGGCGGCCACCGGTTGGGATGGGTCCAAGGCGTTGCTAAAAAGAGCCTTCCCAGCAGTCTGGGAAGGCTCTTTTGTGTTTCTGGTAGAGACGGGGGAGGGATGAGATCCACCATCCCGTCAGCCAGGCGGCGGCTTTGAGAGGATGGAAGGCAGTCCCGATTACGTCCGATTCAGAATGAATTGCCTCCAGCCCTGGGTTTTTACTGTTGTATCCGCACGCACATACCTGCGAGTTCTTGGCGGCGTCCGGGGAAATGGGAGCCGGTGGCACGAGATTATCTAACTCCCCTAGGTCCTCAAGGACTAATACCAAATCGTCCTGATCACGCCGCATTACGCGCGGGGAGTCTCTGGATGGCGTCCTCGATCCAATCCCAGCCGGCAAGCCCCCGCACACGGTCGGGGTTCGATTCGAGTTCGGTCAGGTACGCCGCGACTGCCGCAACCTTATTCTCCAGGCTCGGGTACACTTTCCCCTCGATCGGATTGAGCTCTGGACTGTAGGGAGGCAGTCCGATCAGCGGCAGACCCACGCCACGCACAAGCTTATGCGGGTGGCTCGATGCCCCGTCCCACACCACCGCTGCCACATCGGTCTGCTGTTTCAGTCCGTTCACCGCAGCCCCTACCATCTCAGCCTTCATCGACTCCATCCAGGTCCAGTGGAGCGTCCCTTTCCGGCCATCCACCACCAGAAACAGATATCGCCACTCATAGACCAGTTGGAGGCGCTGGCGCACCTTCACACCCCGGCGTCCCCAGACCCGCCGCACCATGCCCCGCAGTCCTACCCGCATCTCATCGGCGAAGCCCAGGGGCGTTCGGGGTGTCACCCCGGCCTGTGCAAGCGCAAGTCCAAGCCCCCTTTTTTCCAGGAGGCTTGTTGCTCCTCATCGGCCTTGGCATGCAGCGGACGGGGTACCTTGGGGGAACACCGCAACCG
>DAOUHE010000246.1:0-1776 GCA_034428715.1 Dehalococcoidia bacterium
GGGGCTTCGGATGGAGGCGAAGATAATTTTTCGAATGAGCACACATCATCCTTGGGCTTCTTTGAGCGTATTATCCAGATTTTCCAGCGGGTTTTGTCGCGGAATGTCGACAGATCGCTACTTATCGAACGGCCAAGTACTAGCTCCGGCAACGAGCCAGCGCGGCCATCCAGAGGAGGCAGCATAACCTGGGCGTCAACTAGGAAACGTAGCCGTATGTGGAAAAAGTTGGCATTCATTTTAGGTATTTGCGGGGTAACACTGTCATTCGCAGCCACAGTGTGGTCGGCTGCTCTAGTGGTATTTATTGAATCAACTAGTTGTGTGTTCACGGGTTCACACACCTCAGCAGACTGTTGGTTGGTTGGCATTGTGATTCCCGTACTCTGGAACGGACTGGCAATACTCTCAGGGATAACTCTGTATTTTGGTGTCACCAAGAAGAGTGTCAACTGGAGCACCATTGGTTTCACACTTGCTCTGTTCTATGTGGTTTTTGCCGGATTGCTCATTACCAGTGCAGGCTTGTGGCACTTTCCTTCTGCTATTTTCATTGCGGCAAGCGCTGCATTAATTTGGTTAGACAAGCCTGGACAAAAATTGCGTAACATCGAACGTTAAACTGGGAGTAGTCGGCCACTCAGACCGTAGCCGCAGCCCACCACATAGGTGGTTCCTTAACCATCTTCACGTCGTGGCCCTTGGCCCCGCGCTCCACCACGGCACGACGCTCCGCGAGGCGGCCACCGGGTGCTTGGAGGTAGGGTTGCAGCCGGTAACTACCAGGCATCCGGCGTTCTCGTAGTCCGTGTAGGAGTTGCTGGTGCCGGCGGCTGTGGTCACGGGCCGGTCCTTCTCGATGACCCTAGCCGGTACTGACCGAAGTAGAGGCGTCTGGCGTCGTTCCGAGTCAATGGCGAAACGGGTGAGCTCACCCCACTGGAGACCTACTCCGTTGGCCAGAGGCCTATGTGCGTTCTGATGACAAGTCTTGGGGACTAGCCACGGTGTGCCGAGATTTGCCGGTATTTGACAGACCGGATGCTGTCCCGGCGGGAGATTCTGGGGGCGTAGGAAATCTAGGTTAAGTCCGGAGAAAGTCCGGGAGACCGACTCCTGGACGGTCCGTATTCCCGAGGGAGTGCGGGAGGTTATCGGCAGGCGGCTAAACCGGCTTTCCCAAAGTTGCAACGAGACGCTGACCACAGCCTCGATTCTGGGCCGGGAGTTCACCCTTGACCAGTTGAGGCCACTTTCGGAAAATACTTCCGAAGACCGTCTGTTTGAGGTTTTGGAGGAGGCCCTGGCCGCTCGGGTCATTGAGGAATTGCCTCAATCTGTGGGCCGCTACCAGTTCACTCATGCTCTAATCCAGGAGACTTTGTCCCACGAGCTGTCAACCACCCGAAGAGTGCGCCCTTAGTGCTCATCGCTCACTGCCTCGGCCAGCGGTCCGCTGAACTCTACCACCACTACGTAGGCGGGCAACCGGTGGCTGGTTAACCCCAAGCGGTCCATTTTCTCCCGTACCCGCATTCTGACATCTCCGTCGCTGCCCCGGAGAATGCCGGATTAGGCTTCTCATTCCCGTCGCATTCGACGAAGTGGATGATCCCGAAGGATTGGCAGGAGACGTCACTGCTTGGAAGTTCCTACCCAACGTGGTGCATCGTGAATGTGGCGTGTATATTGACGTCCACGGAATACAGCATGTCGAGGCAGCCATGCGCATGGTCAGGCAGGACTTCCCAGGCGCATCAGACTGACGGTTGATAG
>DAOUHE010000247.1:0-18598 GCA_034428715.1 Dehalococcoidia bacterium
ATATGAAAACGGGGAATTTGAGCGAATCAGGCCGCATTTGATGCCCTTGGAATGCGGGATTATATTTGACGGTATCCCAGAAGGAGCTATATCCAGGAAAGTTGGTTTGATCTGGGGAATCCCGGCCAAAGCCTCGACCTCCGTGGCGAAGCGCAGGAAGACGCGGCGGATAGGCACTCCTGGCGTCGCCGCTCTGGCGACGCGCCGCACCGCGCTGTTCACTTCTTGATTGCTGTTTAAACGGCGGCGTAGCTCGATGTTTTCCAAAGCCAACGCCAGTTGATCGGCGCATCGCCCCACCAACCCCTCGGGCGATTGACCGTAATCGCCCGGCTTGCAACCGCGAATCAGCACCTCTCCCAATAGCCCTTCTTGGCCGTTAAGGGAAATCCGCAGCGAAGGTCGTCGCCTTTGGGGCGGAGTTGAAGCCGTGCCTACTCGACTTGCCAGGAACTGGTCTGAAACGGCCGGGTTGAACCATGAATATACCACCCTGCTGGTGCTTCCACCGGGCTCCAACAACACGATGGCCATGCCATCCATGGGCAGAAGCGGCGTGATTTGGGCGGCGAATTGGTTGCAAGCTAGGATGATGCCGGGGTCGGTTTCAGGTAAATTTGCGGCGTAGATCAAATCTTTGCAGCTTTATGGCGCTGGTCCCGGGAACCCCTTCACCGTTTATATCTGGCGGGCATGGAACCTATCGGAATCTCCACCCGCCGTTTCGTGTCGCCGGTCATGTTGTGGTTTCCGTGGGCCACGCTAGATTTTACCGTTTGGTACTAAATTCAGGGATAAATTTTAAGACAATTCTGCGAATATCATGTCAGACTTAGCCGCCATAACGAAATCGTTTCGATGTAAATTTCTGATCTTGTGGGTCCACCAGGTGACTTTCACGCTTCCCCATTCCGTGATCAGCCTCGGATGGTGTCCTTGTTCCTCTGCCAATCCGCCCAAACGGTTGGTGAAATCCAAAGCCGCCTGGAAGTTGGCGAACCGGAACGGCCGGTCTAACTTCTTTATGCCGTCCTCCTCCACCAAACTCCAATCGGATATCATGGGAAGCAATTCGTCTATCTCATCCTGGGTCACGTGTGGCGAATCCCGGCGGCATGCAACGCATCTTTCCATTTCAAGATCACTCACTGCTGGACTCCTTACAGTGAAAATTCGGACATCACTGGCCCGGCCTGGGCAGTTTTTGCCATTTTAGTATAGTGTAGTTTGGGAACCCGCAACCAGCAACTGTCATCAACCCCAATATGGTGGGAGTGACAAAGTTACGGGCAAACCATAAGATAAGCTCTAAAGTTTGAAGACCCTTTAGATACGCGGGAGGCTCAGACATGATATTCGGCGCCATCACCAATTCCTGGCGTTTACAGCTCGAACAAGGAGATTTGCTGCCGCTGGTCCAAGAGGCCCAATCCCGCAATTCCAAACATATTGAATTGCGGCAGACATGTTTGGGATCCTGCGAGACCGGCAAAGACCACGAGTGGAGGCCGGTACTACCTAATCTCCAGTCCCTGGTGGAGAAATTCCCGGATCTTTCCTTCGACTTGGCGATGGCCCTACCGTGCTTGAGCCAGCGGGTCGACCCCATGGGAGAGCAATTCCAAGCGGCACTGGAGGGGGCCAAAATAGTAGGAAGAAACCTGGCCCACCTGCGGCTGGTGGACCCAACTGCCGCCGGGCCGGTATGGGAGTCGGCCGACGATATACCCGAGGAGGCAATGGGCCTGGCGGATTTGGCCAGGGAGGCCGCGCGGCAGGGGGTGGTCATCTCGGTAGAAAACTCGGGCCAGCCCATCCGCAGCATGGCCTTGTTGGTCAACCGCGCCAGGTCGGAAATGTCTGATAGGGAAGGGGCATTTCTGGGTCTCTGCCCGGACCCCACAAATCAACTCCGGCGCTTTCCCGGCAGCGACCCCTTAGCCGAGTTGGAAGCACTGCCGGTGGATATGATCAAGATAATCCACTTCAAGCAGGCGGGTAACGGCGCTCCCCATCCCGCGGTGGACGATGGCGATCTGAATTGCCAGAGGATGATACGGCTGCTGGAGGCCAAGGGCTACCAAGGAGCAGGCATCATGGAGATACCGCCCCACAAAGACGTGTTTGAAAACCTCTCCGCCAGCTTCAGCTATCTTGGCGGTCTAGCAGGAACCCAGCCGGAGTAGCCATGGGACTGACTTTTTTAGAACTCGAAGTGGGCAACCCGTCTTCCCCTGATGTAACCGAGAAGATCGAGTTTCTCATCGACTCTGGGGCCATATATTCCGTCGTCCCAACGCCGGTGTTGGAACGACTGGGAATCCAGCCGATGTCAGAGCAGGAATTCCGGCTGGCCGACGGGTCCAAAATCGCCCGCAAGAAGGGAATCGCGTTTTTCAGATACGGCGGCCGTGTTGGCGGAGCCGATGTCATCTTCGGCGAGGAGGGAGACAGCCAACTGCTGGGAGCGTTTACTTTAGAGGCTCTGGGCCTCGGCTTGGACCCGCTGCGGCGGGAGTTACTGCCGTTGCCCATGATACTGGGCGGCTTCGAACGGCCCAATCCAATTTGATGCCCAGCTACGAGGACTACACCGTTTCGATCCACTACGACCGGCGGCTTTTCCGCCACGACATCGCCGGATCCATCGCCCACGCCCGGATGCTGGCCAAGACCGGGATCATCAGCGATGAAGACGCCCGGCAAATCATCCACGGTCTGGGAAAGATATGCGCTGAGATAGAAGACGGCAGCTTTCCTTGGGACGCGTCTCTGGAAGACCTGCACATGAACATCGAGTCCCGGCTGCATCACCACATCGGCGCCGCCGCCTGGAGGCTGCACACGGGGCGCTCCCGCAACGACCAGATCGCTTTGGACATGAGGTTGTACGTCAAAGAGGTTGGCCGCCAAACGGCGGACGGGTTACGAGGCGTACAGGGAGCGCTGGTTGCCCTGGCTGAAAAATACCCAGACGTTTTGATGCCCGGATACACTCACCTCCAGCGTGCCCAGCCCGTGCTCTTCGCCCACCACATGCTGGCCTATTTTCAGATGCTCCAACGCGATGTTTCCCGCTTCCGGGACTGCCATCACCGCCTGGACGTCCTTCCGTTGGGCAGCGGTGCATTGGCGGGGGTGCCCTATCCCACAGACCGGGAGTTCCTGGCCAAGGAACTGGGTTTCGCTTCAGTCAGCGCTAACAGCATGGACGCCGTGTCTGACCGGGATTTCATCGCTGAATTTTTGGCGGCGGCCGCTTTGTGTATGATGCACTTCTCCCGCTTGGCCGAGGAACTGGTGCTTTGGTCCAGCCGGGAGTTCGGGTTCATACGGCTGGAGGACGCCTTCACCACGGGAAGCAGCATCATGCCTCAGAAACGCAACCCTGACTTCGCCGAGCTGGCCAGGGGGCGCACCGGCCGGGTCTACGGCAACCTGATGGCCATCCTAACCGTGCTCAAGGGCCTACCTTTGACCTATAACCGGGACCTCCAGGAGGACAAAGAGGGTATTTTCGACACGGTAGACACCCTGTTGCCAACCCTAGAGGTATTTCAAGGCATGCTGGGGGGCCTGACCCTGGACGTGGACCGGGTTACTTCACTGGCGGGTGAAAGCTATATGCTGGCCACTGATCTAGCCGACTACCTGGTGGGCAAAGGCGTTCCTTTCCGCCTGGCCCACGGCATCATGCGGGAGCTTTGCGAGCATTGCGAGTCCACTGCCACGGCACTTGGGGACCTGTCGATCGACGAATACCAGCGGTTCTCGGAACATTTCACCGAAGACGTCTTCCAGATCACCGCCCAGTCGTCGGCCGCCGCCAGGGACAACCCCGGGGGCACCGCGCCCCGGCGGGTGGCCGAAGAGTTGAAGCAAGCCATGCAGATCTTATTGGAGGCCGGAAATGGTTTCTGAGCGAATCGTTTCTGAGGGTTACGTGCAGATAGCCCCTTCAGTGTTGTCGGCCGATTTCGCAAAACTGGGCGACCAGGTAAAGGAAGCCACCGATGCTGGCGCCGACCTCATCCACGTGGACGTGATGGACGGGCAGTTTGTACCCAACATCTCATTCGGCGAGGTTTTGGTGGATGCCATCCGGGGGTCAACCCACCTCCCCTTGAACATCCACCTGATGATCAAAGAGCCCGACAATCTGCTGCATACGTTCATGAAATCTTCCACAGACCAGATCATCGTCCATGCTGAAGCCTGTACCCACCTGCACCGTACCGTCACCCGAATCAAAGAGGATGGTAACGAGGTGGGTGTCGCCATCAATCCTGCCACGCCGGTTTCCGCCCTGGAGGATTTGCTGCCTCTTCTGGACATTGCCCTGGTGATGTCGGTCAACCCAGGGTTCTCTGGGCAAAGCTTTATACCGTTGGCGGTGGAGAAGATCAAGCGGCTACGCCAGGAGATCAAGCGTGGTGGATACGGCACGCGAATCATGGTGGACGGCGGGATCAAAGCCGATTGGACGGCTCAAGACTCGGTAAAAGCCGGGGCGTCGATGCTGGTGTCCGGTTCGGGGATATTCAACCGGGACGAAGCGGTGGACCAGGCCATGGGCCGCATGAGAACGTGTTTGGCGGGGTTGGTTCCGGGCTAAGTAGCTCCGTTATTTATGTCAAACTGGGTTACGCCTGGGGCGAAACGCAGCAAGGCATTTTCTTTGAGGCTGGTTCGCTTATTTGGGGGCCAGCGCGGCCAGCGCCTTTCTAAACTTGGGCGACTTGTTCACCGAGCGAAGGCAACGGCTGCATATCTTCACTTTGATATTCTTGCCGTCCTGGAACACCGTCTGTTTGTGAACGTTGGCCTTGAACCGCGTCTTGGTGTGCCGGTTGGAGTGGCTCACATTGTTGCCGCTCATACCGGATTTTAAGCAAATCTCACATCTCATGATTGGTTGCGACCCGTTTCCTCGAAATCCATGGCCCTGCGCCTTGGACCCCCGTAGATGATTACGAACAGATTGAATTTTAAGGTTACCATTTCCCAGCGAGAAGTGGCAAGCACGAAGGCTGTCCGGCCGCGGTGATCCGGGCATCACTCCCGCCGGCGGTATATCTCCACGGACGCGTTTTCGATAACCGATCCCCTGATCGGCGGCTTGGGTTTGCTAACCCGCACCAGGACGGCTTCAACCGGGAATTCCCCCAAGATTCGTTTGACGACGGCCTGGGCGGCCGCCTCCAACAGGTTTTTGGATTCCCCTTCCATGATGTCACGAACTGCCCGGTAAAGGCTGGTGTAGTTGATGGTGTCTTCCAACCGGTCGCTCTGGCCGGGCCATCGCAGGTCCAACTCTACCGTTAAATCGACCAGATAGGGCTGTCCCAGCTCTTTCTCTTCGGGGTTGACGCCGTGGAAACCGTAAAACCGCATTCCTTCTAGAATGATGCGATCCGGAGGGGTCGGGCTTTCAGCCATTAGCGGTCAGCTATCAGCCTGCTGGATCCGTTCCGCCAGCGCCAGTAGGTTCTGGGCCCGCTTGACCACCGGAACGTCGATCATACGGCCATCCAACGAGAGAGAGCCCCGTCCCTGGGCCTCGGCTTGGTCCCACGCTTCGACCACCCGCCGGGCATCGGCTACTTCTTCTGAGGAGGGACCGAACATCTCGTTGATTATCTCGATCTGGGAGGGATGGATGGCGAACCTGCCGGTATATCCCAACCGGCGGCTGATCTCGATGTCTTTGCGAAAGCCCTCTGGGTCCCGAAAACCCACGAACGGCGTGTCCAACGACCCAACCCTGGCGGCCCTGGCGGCAACGGCCACGGTGGCCCGGGCGAAATATATCTCTTCGCTGGTGTCGGTGCGCTGAACCCCCATGTCGTCGGTGTAGTCCTCGCCACCAAAGGCGATGGCTTCGATTCGTGGAGAGGCGGTGGCCAACTGGTAAGCCGTCAAAACAGCCCTGGCGTTCTCAATCCACGGAATCATCTTGATCTGCCCTGGGGGAAGCCCGGCCGAGGATTCCAGAGTACCAATTATGCGGTCGACGTTCTGTAGGTCCCAAACCGTTTCCGCCTTACCGATGCTTATGCCCGCCAGGTGAGGACCGATTACCGCGGCCAACCCATCTTTGGTCAGTCCTGTATCCAGGGAATTCAGCCTTACCATGACCCGCCGGCCCTCACGGGCTAGTTTGGGCACCCACTCCCGGGCGACGTCACGCGCCGCAACCTTCTCCCCCGGCGGCACCGAATCCTCCAGGTCCACCATGATGATGTCGGCCTTGAAGTCCATGGCCCGCTCCAACATGTTGGCCCGGTTTCCCGGCACGAATATTACGCTACGTAATAGATCCACGCTTCCAGCTCCGAGTATCCCTAGATACCGCCCATTAAATACCGCCCACTTTTCGTCCGGACCACGACGCTCATGGCTACAACAAATACGGAGGATGGATCTCATCATCGGGGACCTTTTCGATTTCTTGGGTTACGGGATTGACACGAAACCGCAGGTTTTCCAGCAACTCATAACCTATCAAAGGGATGGAGGCCGGGACTAGAATAGCGCTGAATTGCTGCCCCATCAATTCTCCATCGGCATAATAAGTGTCGACATTCACTATTCCGGTGGCGCTCATCAACCGGAGGCTACCCGCACCTTTTCTGAGACCGAGGGCCTCGATTTCCTCCAGCGGCAGAGATAGGTAAGTAGCTCCAGTGTCAACCAAAAAAGTGTGCTCCCTGGTCTCGTTTCCTCCAATTACCTTGGCCTGTACTTCAGTCCTTCCCACTCTACCTGTCCTCTTCCTGGTTGTAATTGGTCCTAAAGTTTCCAATACACCGGCGAGAAATTCACCTACTCCATATCTCCCCAGGTATCGCCCCATTTCACGTCTACTTTCAGGGTCACGTCCAGGTTGACGTAGGCGTCCAAGGCCGCGGGCATCTCGTCGAAGACCACCTCTTTTAGGCCTTCAAGTTCGTCTCTGGGCGCCTCGAAGACCAATTCGTCGTGGACTTGAAGCAGCATCTTGGCCCTTAGCTCTCCCTGGTCCAGGCGGCGCTGGACCCGGATCATCGCCAGTTTCATGATGTCAGCCGCCGTTCCTTGAATGGGCATGTTTATGGCCATCCGCTCTGCCCCGCCGCGGACATTGAAGTTCGACGCGTTTATCTCCGGCACCAACCGGCGGCGGCCCAGCAACGTCTCCACGTACTCGTCTTGCCTGGTCTTGGCCTTCACATCCTCCAGGTAACCGCTGATGCCCGGATACTTGTTGAAGTAGCTTTCAATGAACCGCGCACCGTCCTCCCGGGTGAACTCCGTCTGCTGGGCGATGCCGTGGGCCGACAGTCCGTAGATAACGCCGAAGTTCAGAACTTTAGCGATGCGCCGTTGGTCGGCGGTAACCTCGTTCAGGGGTACCTCGAACATCAGCGAGGCGGTGGACGAGTGGATGTCCTCGCCCTTGCGAAAGGCGTCAAGCAGTTCCGGATCCTGGGACATGTGGGCCAGCACCCGCAACTCTATCTGGGAGTAGTCGGCGGAAAACAGGAACCAATCCGGCGCGTCCTGGGCCACGAATGCCCGGCGGACTTGACGGCCCGCCTCGGTGCGGATCGGTATGTTTTGCAAGTTCGGGTCACTGCTGGATATACGCCCCGTCGCCGAGCCCGTCTGGTTGTAGCTGGTATGGATCCGGCCCGTCCTCGGGTTGATCATCTCCGGCAGGGCGTCGACGTAGGTCGATTTTAGCTTGGATATCTGACGGTATTCCAAGATGTTGTCCACCACCGGATGCATCCCTTTAAGTCCTTCCAGCGAGTTTGCGTCGGTGGAAAAACCGGTCTTGGTCCGCTTGGAATGGGGCAGGCCAAGTTCCTTAAACAGCAGGTCGCTCAACTGCTGCGGTGAATTGATATTTACCGTGTGGCCGATGGATTGGTAAAGCTCCATCTCCACCTGGTGCATCTGATCATTCAGGTCCCGGGACATCTCGTGGAGCACCCCGGCGTCCATCTTGATGCCGTGACGCTGCATGGTCACCAACACCGGCATCAACGGCATCTCCATCTCATTCAACAATCTGCCGAACCCCTGCTCGTGGACGGGACCTTCAAAGGAGGTCCTCAACTGGCCGGTCATGTCGGCATCGGCGGCGGCGTACTGGGCCGCAGGCTCTATGTCTACCTGGTCGAAGGTGATTTGCTTGCGGCCCGTGCCGATAAGTTGGCTTATGGGAGTCATCTCCCGGCCCAAGACGGCTTGGGACAGGTTTTTGAGACCCAGCTGACCCAGTTGAGCTCGCCCCAGCAAGTGGGCTGCGATCATGGTGTCGAAATCCACGTTGCGGCAGTTGATGCCGTGATTCGCCAGCACTGTGACGTCGTAATTGGCGTTATGGGCGCATTTGGCCAGGTCCTCGGACTCCATCAAGGGTCTTATTTGGGCCAGAACATGCTCAATGGGGAGTTGCTGACCCTCCTTGTGGCCAACCGGCACATACCAGGCCCGGTTTGGCGCAATGGAAAAGCTCAGCCCAACGAGATCGGCCTGCATCGCGTCCAGGCTGGTAGTCTCGGTATCAAAGGAAAATCCAGCGTTCTCCTGCAGCGCGGCCAGCATGGCCTGAAGTTGATCTTCAGTCTGGACGGCCTGGTAGTCCACGTCTACCGAGGGACCGGCCTCAGGTGGTCTTTCATCGAACGAGGATACGGTGGCGGCTGTTCCGGACACGGGGGGCGGCAAACGCGGTATCACGCTGAAGAATTCCAACTCGGTCAGCAGGTCCACCACAGCCCGATGGTCATAAGCGCCAAAGCGAGAAGCTTCGAGGTTCAGGTCCACCGGGGCATCCCGGTCGATGGTGGTCAAGATCCGGTTCTCAAAGGCCCGACCGCGGTTTTCCGCCAGGGATTCTTTGACGCTTGGGCCCTTGATCTCGTCCAAGTGTTCGTAGATGCCTTCCAGGGTCCCATAGTTATTCAGGAGACTGATCGCTGTCTTTTCTCCCACCTTGGGAACTCCGGGTATGTTGTCGGAAGAATCACCCAACAATGCCTTGAAATCTGGCTGTTGCGCGGCGGTCAATCCCGAATATCGGGCTTCCAGTTCTGCCTCGCCATAAACCTTGCGGTCCCGGACGCTATGGAGGTCGACCCGTACTTGCGCCGAAATAAGCTGAAAGGTGTCCCGGTCCCCGGTGAGGATCACCGTCTCGACCCCTTGGTCTTCAGCCCGCCGGGACAGGGTGCCGATCAAATCGTCACCCTCGTAGCCATCCAATGCGAACACCGGCACACCGAAGGCCGTCATCAACTGCTTGACCCGGTCGAACTGATGGCGAAGCTCCACCGGCGTGGGTGGCCTTTGGGCCTTATAGCCCTCGAAACGCAGGTGCCGAAATGTAGGCGCGCGGGTGTCGAAGGCGATGGCGCAATATGTGGGACTCCAATCGTTCAAGGCCTTCAAAAATACGTTGGTAAACCCCAATACCCCGGTGACATCCTCGCCCGTCGCCGAGACGGTTAGATTGCCCTGGGCGGAGATGGCGTGGAACGAGCGGTGCACCATGGCATGCCCGTCCATCAACATTAGCAGCGGTGTCCGTTCTGTTGATCTTTCCACTTCGTCGTTGGAAAAGAGGGGTAGCGTAGTGTCTTTGGCTTGGGCCATAACAACACCTCACGGGCCGTAAACCAGGCTACGATAATCTCGGGCCACGGGAATCAGTGGTTATATCGCTGGCGGCATTATACAACAGGCGTGCCCGGCATTCTTGATTCAGTCTCGTGGAATCATCCCTCAAGGGGCGGCTTCCAACCAGCGAAACCCAGGGCCGGGCGGCTGCGGCGGCCAGCCTGCCCATGCTACAATGGCCGCTAGCAATCACCGGCCCGAAGGCCGGCCGGGGCTGACACGAATGCCGATCTACGATTACCGATGCGCCGATTGCCAGGCAGTCTCCACCCTCCTGACCTATAGCTATTCCGAACCGCCCTCTTGCAATAAATGCGGTGGAGGTGCTCTGAGCCGTCTGATTTCCCGGTTTGCCTTCCACCAATCCTGGGGTGACAGTCTGAACTGGACACCCAGTGGCGAGACGCTGAGGGACGTCGACGAAGACGACCCTAAAAGCATCAACCGGTTCATGGGCGAGATCAAAAAAGAGATGGGCGGCCAGGTTACGCCAGACTTCGAAGAGATGCGCCGGGAAGTCTCCGACGGCACGTGATATCGGGGCCCCAGTATCCGGGTCGCCGCGTTTGCCACTTTTCAACCGTAAACGATTTTACCGGCGAATCCGGCTGGAGTGCCGGCAACCCGTTAGCGCACTATCGGAACCCCCAGAACGCTGAGAACCAAAAGGCCTGGATTTATGACCATGAGTGACATCCTTCTTGATTCAACCTATGATTCATTGCTCCGTTGCGTGCAGACGGTGGCGGCGGATTGCCCCACCCTCTCTTCGCACTCCCCGGACTTACACCGGCTACGTAACCTGGTGATGGTCCTTGCGTCCACCTCATCGTCTCCAACCAGTCCTATCGAGAGGGAGCTGACTCTGGAGCACACCTTGGCGCTGGTTTCCAACGCCCAATCGATATTAGTTTCCCTGCGCCTTTCCGGGACCGCCAACCCGGTGGGCGGTGAAATGGACCAGAGCCTGTCGGAAACCTTGGCCGGCGTCTCGGCCAGAATCGGCCAGGAGATCCGAATCTTACAGGCGGAACGGGTGCGGGGACTGTACGTGATCGTAGACCCCCAGGTCACCGGTGGCCGTGACCCATTAGACATCGCAAACGCCGCCGTCCGTGGCGGGGCCAAAATGCTCCAGTTGCGGGACAAACTCCGCGATAAGGGTACCCAGTTGCCGTTGGCCCAGGCCCTTAAGGAACTCTGCGTTGCAAACGACGTCATGCTTATAATCAACGACCACGTCGATCTGGCGGCGGCCGTAGACTCCGACGGCGTGCACGTGGGCCAAACTGACCTCCCCGTGGCCCAGGCACGGCAGGTGCTGGCGCCACACCAGGTTTTGGGACGCTCCAACCGGGATATCCATCTGATCATAGAATCGCAAGAGATGGGCGCCGATCACGTTGCCTTTGGCGCCATCTATACCACCACCACCAAAGTGGCGCCGGCCGGCGGCCGCCGGGGTCCCCAAGGCATTGAACCATTGATCCGGGCCAGGGAAGCCGCCAAGGTGCCCCTGGTTGCCATCGGCGGGATCAACGCCGGGAACGTCACGCCCGTGGTCGAAGCGGGAGCCGACGCCATTTGCGTAACCGCCGCGGTCGCTTCGGCGCCGGAGCCGGAAGCGGCCGCCCAACAGATGGTGGAGCTTATCCGTCAAGCTGGGGGCAAGGTTTAATGCCCTCCCGCTACAGCGACGACCTGGCCGAGATATCTGAGCACGCGGTCCAACGCCTGGGACTCCGAAATCAAGCCAGAGAGCAAGCCCTGCCGGCATCTCGGGAGGTCATCCGCTTCTCAGCCAACGCCATCCGGGCGGTTCACCGTGGTGAATTTGATCAGGCCCGCCAACTGTTGGAGCGGGCGGCCCAAAGGCTGAAGGATACCGAGCCCATCAGGGAAACGACTCCGGAGATATATTTCGCCGGATTCATGACCGACGCCCGCAAAGAGTACACCGAAGCCCACGTGACCTTGGCGGTGCTTTCGGGACAGCGATTGCCCAAGCCCCAGGACCTGGGAGTGGAACCGTCTGCTTATCTTAACGGTATGGCCGAAGTCATCGGCGAGGTGCGGCGCTACATCCTGGATTCCCTGCGGCGCGACTCCTTTGAAGGTTGCCAAGAATTCATGGATGTGATGGACGAGATCTACAGCATCCTGGTGACCGTGGACTTTCCCGAGGCGGTCACCGGCGGTTTGCGCCACAGCACCGACCAGATGCGCGGTGTCTTGGAACGCACCCGTGGCGACCTGACCATGGCCCTCAGGCAACACAAATTGGAAGCCCAGTTGGCCCAGTGGGAACGCCGCCAGTCGGGATCAAGTGGCTAGGCGAGACCCGCTAATCATTCGTATCCCCATTTTCCCATCCAGTTTCACCACCCACTTCCAGGTTAGGAGCCGAACTATGCCAAGCGTGCGTGTAACCTTCTTGGGCACCGGCGCCGGTGAGTCCATTCACCGGGCCCACACCGCCATCACCCTGGACACGCCGGATGGGACCAGGGTTTTGCTCGACGCCAGTTCGGGCAACTCGGTCATGCGACACGCGGCATTGACAGGCATGGAACCCCAAGACTTTGGCCACCTGCTTTTAAGCCACGATCATGCCGACCATATGTCTGGTTTGCCATTGATTCAGCTGATCCACAGCCGGGCCAATCCCGAAGGAGACCCTCTTCAAATCCATAGCAGCCGGAAGGCGCTGGAAAGCATCCAATTGCTGTGCCAGGCGACCTCTCCCACCCTTTCCCTGGACGATGAAGGCGCCCGCAACCTCCGGGATCACCAGGTCATGCGATGGCATCCCATCGACGAAGGGCAAAGCACCAATCTGGGACCCAGCACCAGCGCTATCTGCTTCCCGGTGGACCACATAGACAAAGCAATGGGATGGCGGGTCGATTGCGGAGGGATCAGTATCGTTTTCTCCGGCGACACCAAGTTCAGCCCCAACCTGGTGGAGGCCGCCAAGGGTGCCCGTCTATTGATTCACGAAGCCTATGGCACCAAAGCCAGCCGGGAGCGTGCGGACCAGGCCGGCCATTCCCCCGCATCGGACGCGGGGCGTGCCGCCACGCTGGCCGGGGTGGAAGAGTTGATCCTCACCCATATCACCAATCCGTTTCATTTTGACCCGCAACCGCTGGTGGACGAGGCACGCCAGTACTTCGATGGCCCGGTATCTGTGGCCCACGACCTTTATCAAGTCACCATCGGTACGCCGTAACGCCCAAACCCGCCACCGGCAAAGTTTGATATTATGCCTATTGACACGGTGATATTCGATTTCGACGGCGTCGTGATCGACACGGAAACCCCGGATTTTGAAACCTGGCGGGAGGTATTTCAGGGGTACGGAGCGGACTTGGACCTGGCATGGCGGTCACAATTCATCGGCGGCAGCTCGGTCAATGCCAACGCTGGCATATTTGGTGAACTAGAGAAACTGGCCGGCCGGCCCGTGGACCGGGAGCAGGTCCGGGAGACTAGGCGGCGGCGGTATCTAGAGATCGTGGCGGCCAACCCCATGCTGCCCGGCGTCATGGATTACATATCCCAAGCAAAGCAATTGGGTCTGAAGCTGGGCATCGCCTCCAGTTCTAATCGTTCATGGGTGGAAGGCAATCTCACCGCCCGAGGCATAATCGGCCACTTCGACTCCATATCGGTGTCGGAAGACGTGTCCAACGTGAAGCCCGATCCGGAGCTGTACCTACTGGCGGCATCCCGGTTGGGAACCCCGCCGGAATACGCCTTGGCGATAGAAGACTCGGTCAACGGAGTCACAGCGGCCAAGGGGGCTGGAATGTTCTGCGTGGCCGTGCCCAATTCCGTCACCCGGGCTCTGGCGTTTGACCACGCCGACCTGCGTGTTAATTCCCTTTCGGAATTTCCTCTGGCATCCCTTATTTCCACCATTGGCGGTTAAACCCAACTCCTTTCAAATTCGCCTCACCATCTGTCATCTATCAAAATTCCACCCCCGGTTGGCGTCCATGTCCACCGCCGAAAATCTACTGTGTTTACGCCGTAGCGCCCAGAGAACACTTCTTGTACAGTTACCGCAAAATCGCCCATTCGGCTTCGTGGCGCCCCGGACAAAATCCCGAAGGAGCATGGACAGTGTTAGCAACGGCGCAAACGTGCTTGCGCAGTAATAGTTTATAATCGTGGCTCAATGGGACCAGCGGTCACGGGAGTAAGTTATGGAATGGATTTCCAGGAGTTTGTTGCGGGCTATATTTGCTATCGCTGTTGCAACTTTTGTTGGATGCAGTGCGACCTCGACGCCAATATCCACCACCCCACCTACACCCGCCCCACCTTCGCCGACTCCTACTGGGAGTTGCGGCAGACATTAGCAACGCTCGCGGTTGGCCGCTGGTGCAAACCTGCTCCATGTCACAACTAGTTGGATACGTCTGGTGGGTATTAGTCGGTGGTCAATTCGCCAATCCTATTTATAAACAGGTCTTTGGAGATGCCATTTCTGGTGCCGACGAAGGCTACATCGTGATTCGCCACTGGAATCCTCTTCCCATCCCAACTATACTAGCCGCATGGCAGAATCCCGGTCACACTCAGAACGAGTTTCGTCGTTTAATAGGCGAACTCGAGATGTGTTCGTAGGCCGTGAGCGGGAATTGGCCGAACTCACGACTGCCCTAGAGGATGCCCTGTCGGGCCGGGGCCGGTTGGTCATGTTGGTGGGTGAGCCTGGCATCGGCAAGACCCGCACCGCTCAAGAATTGGCTACCGTGGCAGAGACCAGGGGCGCCCAGGTTCTTTGGGGCCGTTGCGGCGCCGCCGATATCGCCGAGATCGTTCCCGGCATACGGGGTAAACTAACGGACCTCGAAACCCCTCCGGCCCTAGAGCAGGAACAGGCCCGCTTCCGCCTTTTCGATTCGATCACTACCTTTCTGAAGAACGCGGCTCAACGTCAGCCCCTCATACTGGTCCTAGACGACCTCCACTGGGCCGACCGGTCGTCACTGCTGCTTCTGGAGTTTCTGGCCCGTGAGATCGGGGCCAGCCCTTTTTTGCTGATCGGCTCATACCGGGACGTCGAGATTACCCGCCGACATGCCCTGTCTCAGACCCTGGGGTCCCTGGTTCGAGAGCAGCTATTCCAAAGGGTGCAGCTCGATGGCCTGACCCAGCAAGAGGTAGGGCAGTTGGTCGAAGGCAGCGCGGGGATCACCCTGACTCCTGAAGCCGCGGAAATCATCCATAAGCGAACCGATGGCAATCCGTTCTTTGTCGGTGAGGTCACACGCCAGGCGCCCCTGGATAATTTAACCCAAGACCTTGAGTGGGCCGTCACTATTCCCGAGGGTATTCGCGATGCCGTCGGCAGGCGTCTCAACCGGCTGTCGGATCAATGCAATCTGATGTTGACTACGGCCGCAATAATCGGCCGTGAGTTTGAACTTATGTTGCTTGATTCGGTGATGGGCGATATCACTGAAGACCAGCTGCTAGCGGCGATGGACGAGGCCGTGACGGCACATTTGATCGAAGAATTGCCTCAATCCATGGGACTTTACCAGTTTACCCACGCGTTGATCCAAGAAACGCTCTGGGAGGAACTGTCAACCACCAGAAAGGTGCGGTTGCACGCGCTGATTGCGGAAACCCTGGAAGGAATGTACGGCGATGACACGGGAGCCCGGGCTGCCGAGTTGGCCCACCACTTCGCCGAGGCGGAGGCCGTGCTTGGAGCCGAAAAACTGGTCCATTACTCTCTGCTTGCCGGAGAACAGGCACTGGCCACCTACGCCTATGAAGACGCTCTTGCCCATTTTGAAAGGGGCTTGATTTGTCGGAACATCCCGCTGTCTGGACCGGACAATGCGCCCGATGAATAGGCCGCCGCAATGTTATTCGGCCTCGCGCGGTCCAAATCCGCAACGGCTGAGACGCATCGGATTGGTGAAGCATTCGCCGAACTAAGCCGTGCCTTTTATTATCACACCGAGGCCGGAAACGTTGCCGAGGCAGTGGCTATTGCGGAGTTCCCGATCACTGTCCCGTCTTTGCGGTTTCCGGGCGTCTCCCAACTCATGGCCAATGCTCTGACTCTGGTTCCCGGCGGTTCCCACGAAGCGGGGCGGCTTCTCTCCCGTTACGGTGGCATCGTTGGAACTGCAGAGGGTGACTACGAAGGCGCCCAACAGGCCCTGGCGAAGGCCATCGAAATCGCCCAGCGGGAAGGGGACCTGCCTCTGGCCACGGCCCCTTTAGACCCTCAATAATTACTTAGCCCAATACTGTTGGAATACCAAGAAGGCGACTTCGGTCAAGGGTCGGCGTTTGTTGACCGGCTGATCGAAGGCATGCGCTTTGCCACACCCGGACCTAATTACGATACTGCGTTCTTAGCCATGGCCATTTCACTGGCCGCACGGATAACCGGCGTCCCGGAGCGGGTGGACGTAGCGGAAACTGCCGCCGATGCTGTTCTGTCATCGCCCACTGCCAGCCACAGCGTGGTATTGCCAGCAAAGTTGACCCGAGCGGTTCTATCGGTATTCAACGGCGATGCCGCCGGGGCAGCTGGCCATTACGCGATCCTGAAATCCGATGCGGGCGGCATGTTGGTGACATCCGAATTGAGAGTTGACCGGGTACTTGGGCTCTTGGCTCATACCATGGGTGACTTGGACCGGTCAATGGCCCACTTCGAGGATGCTATAGTCTTCCGCCGAAAGGCCGGCTATCGTCCAGAACTGGCCTGGACCTGCTGCGACTATGCTGACCTATTGTTGTCAGACGGCCATGGCGGTTCGGCGGGCTCCGCGGGATTGGATGCCGGCGGGCGCGCTCAGGCCATAGCTCTGTTAGACGAATCCCTGGCGATCTCCAACGAATTGGGTATGCGCCCTCTGATTGAGCGGGTAAACCAACGGTTGGAGCGGCTCCAAGCCCAGCCGGACGCAATTCCCGCCTACCCCGGCGGTCTCACTGAACGGGAAGTGGAGGTGCTGCGTCTGATCGCTGCGGGCAAGACAAATCTGGAAATAGCTGAAGACTTGGTCATCGCCGAAGGCACAGCCCGGCGGCACGTGGCCAATATCTACGAGAAGATCGGCGTCGCCAACCGCGCGCAGGCTGCCACATACGCTGCCCAACACGGCCTAACCTAAAGACTGCGCTAGAACAATCCCCGCGCACCCCCCCCCCGCCTGTTTATGCCCTAGCTGCTCCTTGACCGGCCGCCTTCCCAGTACACCCTGTTATTCCACCTGGCTACTGACTCCGTCTCTCCTCAGACAGAGCAATAGCAAGGTCTTGCTATTGCCGTCTAAAACCTGGTTTTTTGTACCTCCATCAACCCTCCCAACCTGACGATGTGAGCATCCACCCTCAAGGGCTAATCTGCTAATGCAGCAACACAATGTCAGGGGGCAATCAATGAACGCACCGGCAGGCGAATCCCAAACGGCCAAATCAACCGGAAACCGATTTTGAACCCAACGAAAGAGAAACAAGAAATGAGAACGCCAATAAACGCGATCCAAAACAAGGCCGCCACAACGAGTCCAGAAAACTTGAATCTTACGGAGGGATCTGTCATGAAGAAGTTAATATCAAAATGGTTCAACGTTAATACCCCGGTGAAAATAATCGCGGGTTTGGCGGTTGGCGCTTTATTGATGAGCGCCACGGTTTTGCCCCTGGCTCCCAACACCGTGTTGGCAGAACACCCAGCCAGACCACTGATCAGTTCAGTGATTCCGTCCCACGCCAACTCCGAGAGCATCGAAGAGCGGTTTGAGGTTCAGCGAGTTCGGGAGATGATGCTGAATCAAAAAACGGCGCCGCCCAGCGGGTGGGTGTGAAAATAGTCGTTAAGCCACGGGGATGCACCCCGTGGCTTTTTTATTATGTTGGCGGACCGGGACGGTAGGGTGTTAACCTGTCGTATCATTGGTTTCCAAAGGGATTGGATATGACGAATTGGAACCCCCGCCAATACTTGAGATTCGGCAACGAGCGGTTGCAACCGGTCATCGACTTGATAGGCCGCATTCCCCTGGAGTCGCCGGGCGTCATCTATGACCTGGGCTGCGGCACCGGTTCGGGAACGGTCATCCTAAAAGAACGATGGCCGGCCGCCCACGTCACCGGCGTGGATTCGTCGGAGTCCATGCTCGAAATGACCCGCTCATTGGAGGCCAGCGTTTCCTGGCAGCACAGCGACCTGAATACCTGGGAGCCATCTGCTCCCGCCCATCTGATTTTCTCCAACGCCGTGTTTCACTGGCTGGATGACCACCACGCCTTGTTCCCCAGATTGATGGCCATGCTGGCCCCCGGAGGCATCTTGGCGGTGCAGATGCCGCAAAACTGGCGTGCGCCGACCCACCGGCTCATCGCGGCGACAGTGCGCGGCGGACCTTGGCAAGAACGCTTGGAACAGCACATCAGGGAGTTCCCCGTCTTGGAAGGCCAGGAATACTACGATCTTCTTAGCGCCCAGGCGAGTTCCATCGACATGTGGGAGACAACCTATTACCACATATTAGAAGGCCAGGACCCGGTGGTGGAATGGACTAAAGGCAGTATCTTGCGGCCTCTTATGGACCTTTTGGAAGAACCCGAAGCGTCAACCTTCCTGGAAAGGTACCGGAGCCAAATCGCCCAGGCCTACCCGCAACAACCCGACGGGAAAACGGTGCTTCAGTTTCGGCGGCTGTTCTTCATGGCCACCAAATCCTAAAACGCTCTGACAATCCCACATTGCGGTTACGTTCAAAAGCAAACCCTTATTCGTTTACGAAATGACACTAGTATTACAACGACGGATTGCTGAATAAGATGGCTGACGGTTCTTGTCCAGCTACGAATCAGCAATCATGGAAAGATCACAGCGGCGCTGTGGCAGGTTCAATTTCCTCGCAGGAATTACCTTGCCAGT
>DAOUHE010000248.1:0-47050 GCA_034428715.1 Dehalococcoidia bacterium
CGATTCCCCTCACCTCCACCAACTGTTTTACGCGTGAATCCCGCGTTTCAGGTGTATGCCTGCCTCCTTCATGAGCAGCCCATTATTATCTCCGAAAAGCACCAACCGGCAATGCTTCGTTTGCCGGGAGCAGGTTTCATCGTTGGTTGGCTCGCCGCCGTAACGCCTGGTGTAGATTCGGGTTGTGAACCTCCTGCTATCAAAGATTCGTTCATCGAGCCGTTTGATACGTTGGGGTTTCCGGTAGGGCTCAGCCCTGGAATCTGGCTTGAGAACAGTGGCTCGAAATCTCCGGCGCCGGTCAAGTCCCGGCGGCAAAAACAAGGACGTAATTCATTGAGAAGTGCCGGGAGAGGTTCCGGCATTCCAAAAGGGTGTTTCACGATAACTTAGGAGGGCAAACCATGGCAGTAGTGGATACCAGCCAACAAGGACGGATAATGCTGATCCAGCTAAACCGGCCTGAGCGCATGAATGCTTTGGGGGTGCAACTGCGTACTGAGATGGCGGCGGCGTTCACGGAATTCAGGGATAACCCAGATCTAGAGGTTGCCGTATTTACCGGTACTGGGCGCGCGTTTTGCGCCGGCGAGGACATGAAGGAAGCCCTTGAGCGGGGCGCCCCCGGAAGCGATGCCCATCCCATCAGCAACCCTTTCAACGATGGAACCTTGGACAAGCCGGTCATAGCTGCGGTCAACGGATTTGCCATGGGTGGTGGATTCATGTTGGTGGAGCGCACCGACCTACGGGTGGCTGTTCCCGGCGCGGTGTTCGAGGTTTCTGAAGCCAAACGGTGGTTGCTTGGCGGTTATAACCACGGTTTGTTCGCCGGACTCCCCCACCCCATCGCGACGGAAATGGCCCTGGGCTTTCGTTTTACCGCCCAGCGGCTTTACGAGGTTGGATTCATCAACCGTCTGGTTGAACCGGAGGAGTTATTGGCCGAGCACTTGCTTACCCTGCCGCCCGCTTCCCGGGTCAATACGGTTTACATGATGCGCCAAATGCGTCCTCAGGTAGCGCCCGATCTTAGACGCTTGGCGGAGGCTCTTCACGAGCACGGTGATAAATCGGATCTGATGGAATCACGGAGCGCGTTTGCTGAGAAGCGTGAGCCGAACTTTAAGGGTTGGGTTAATCCGGAGGACCGCTATAGCATGCCAAGGTTGGAATCAATGAATACGTGATCTCACGGATGTGAAAACAGTGGGTTTCTTCCAGTATTTATCGTTGACGCCCTGGCGGGCGTAAGCCTCAGGTGGTTCCAAGTAGGCATCTAGGGCCAGGGCCATCCTAAATGGTCCGCCGCCGGGCCGAATTGACCCCAGTGATGGGCATATTTTCTGATCGGGCCGAAGCACTTGTTTAACATTCGTGATGGCTCTGGGCAAAGGAAACCGCCGTAAGTTCTCAAGAATCGGGAGGGTTTGATAATGACGGTTCACTGGAAAGACATGAGAATGGGACAGAACCTGGTACTCATCGATCAAGACGACCATGAAGAGGTGATCGGTGGGTTCCGAGAGACCAAACGCGGGATTGACGCCTACGCACAGACCTTCGGGTATGACCCCGGCCGCTCTCAGAAGGGCTTTGCCACGGTCGATGAAGCGAAGGACTTTGTGGAGTCCTTTAGACCATGGGAACAGCATGGGGTAAGCGGCGTTACAGTTGACCGAGAACCGAGACCGGTTGCAGACACCGGTTCCGATCCTGAACCATCCACGTCCGATTCTCATGCCGAACCCGCGGTCCAAGAAGACCAAAAGGGTAAAAAGTGGTGGGATTTCAGGAACAAGGGCTAGGCTCGGGGAGAAGGCTCATCGGTTGACGGGTGCTTGTCATCGGGAATACTGGTAACCGGCCGCCCTCACCTGGTCCAGCTAGGAATGGCCTGTTGCCGAAAGCGGTTTTGCGCTTTTAGAATAAACGCTCAAAACCATTGGTGACAGAACGCCTGATGAACACAGCAGGTTCTGCCGTGGCCATCGACGTGGTTTTAAAGCGTTTCACCGGTATTGCATCTCCGGACATGGACTAGGCGTCTCCCCGAAGGATCCGGCGCCCTTTAACCAGCCCTGCGTGTAGACGGCCAGACACCCGGCAGCACCCGTGACCGGCCTCTATTTAGTTAGATTCAGTAATCGTACGCGTTCTTGAGAGAGGTGGTAGCCGTGGCAAATCTATACCGGACATCAAGCGAGAGTAAAACTCTAGAGATAGAGGACACCACAAGGGAAGGGTTTCCCTTCCGCTTGGTGATCACGCTACAGAAATTGGGCATGGTAACGATGCTAGACTATTTCATCACCCCCGAAGAGGCCGAGGGGATAACCGACGCCCTGAGAAAGACTGGGGCCCGCACAGAGCCCGCCTGAGGCGGTCTAGGGGTAGCGACGTGGTTTGGAGCCAAACAAGCATCCCAGGTAAACTTGGCCTGCTGGTGATAGATGGCTGCCGCAACGGCCAGGGCTGGGAAACGGAGTTTTGCGGCCGCATCTTCAATGTGCTCCGTCGAAAGGGAATCGCGCTGGCAGGAGATGGTCCCCTACAGGTTGACGATCCTGAAGGTCTGTCCGAAGCGTTTCAGGACCAGAGCGCATTCAACTGCGTCTTCCTGCTTGGGCACGCGGCGCAGATCGCCGAAGAGTCAAAGCTGAGCAACTACTGGACTTGGCTTGCCAGCAGTGATGCCATTACGCCTAAATTACTCGCGGTCTGCACCTTTGAGGACCACGATCCGGAGACTAGCGATGCGGTCCTCTCGGCGGCGGATGGCTTCGCGCAACTCGCCCTGGCGCCTAAATCACCGCTATCCTCACGAGCGGCCGGGCTGTTCTTCATGAAATTCTTCACCGAATTAGACTTACACGCTGAAGACGCCATCACCGGAAGAATGGTGTGGTTCTCCCACGCTAAGGCCAGGGAACTCCTTAAGAAAAGGCGTCTGCCCGGCGAGATCGGAATGCGGTGTTAGCACGCTTCTGGTAAGACGCCCAAAATTCGGGTAGTGCTGATCAGATTGTTGCCCCAGCGGGCTTGTTCAAGACCGCAGAATGGTTACCGCTTCGGTACATTGACAACTATTCCTGAAATACGGGGCCGCCACGGCTTGGCGCTTAGGATTCCTGTATAGCCACGTAACGGTGTGCTAGAATGCTTCTCGACCGCCCCTCCAGATCCTTGAGACCGTCCCCTTGAAGAAACCCCTCCGTGAATGTGCAATCGAAACATACCATGCAAACTAACGGCGCTATCCAAACCTCCTCTTCCATTGACTGGTTGCGCATTTTCCCAGGCGGTTTCAATGAGATCACTACTCCGGCTTTTGTTTACGACGAGGGTGATCTTCACCGGCGCCTCGATCAGGCGAACACCCTTCGGGCGGACGGGCATTGCCAGGTTCTGTTCGCCATAAAGTCGTTTTCATTCGCCGATGCTTTGAAAGTGATGGCGCCCCGGTTGGATGGGTTCGCCGTTAGCTCCCTTTACGAGGCCCGGCTGGCCCGAAGTGTCGTCTCCCAGGGCGGGTCGATACACATCACTACTCCAGGTTTGCGGTATCACGAAGTCGATGAAATCGGTTCGCTCTGCGACTTCGTCTCGTTCAATTCCCTAAACCAATGGGACATGTATCGGGACCGCATTAAGGGTGGTTCCAGTTGCGGCATACGCGTTAATCCCCAGATCTCGTTCGTTGATGACGAGCGGTATGATCCCTGCCGGCCCGGTTCAAAATTGGGAGTCCCATTAGACAGCTTGGTTGCCGAATTCCGCCGGGACCGGGCTGGATTCGCCGGACTACAGGGCATACTGTTCCACACCAATTGCGATTCCACCGATTTTGGACAGCTCCTGGCTACGGTGGAGCATATCCATGCCGACGCCCCAGATGTGCTGTCCGCTGTCGAATGGGTTAACCTTGGCGGGGGCTACCTGTTCGACGATGAGCGTAGCGTAGTTGAGTTAGGTTTTGCCGTAGATTTTCTAAAGTCCAGGTACGATATTCAGGTTTTTTTCGAGCCAGGAGCAGCTTTGGTCCGGTCGGCCGGTTACATCGTTTCCACCGTTCTTGACGTATTTCAAAGCGGAGGGTCGACGGTGGCGGTGCTGGATACGTCAGTAAATCACATGCCGGAAGTCTTTGAATACGACTTTGAGCCGGATGTCGTCGGCCACGATGGCGCCGCCGCCCACGAACACCTCCTGGCGGGATGCACCTGTTTGGCGGGGGACCTCTTTGGCGTCTACAGATTCGGCCATGAACTAGGGGTGGGCGACAAAGTGGTTTTCAATAACGCAGGGGCATATACCCTAACCAAAGCGCATATGTTCAATGGCATCGCTCTCCCGTCGGTCTATTCATTGACCACCGAAGGAGAGCTTGTGCCGAAGATCCAGTGTACCTTCGATGAATTTGCCGCTCGCTGGGGGGCCGGTTCTCATGTATCTGCATGAAACCACGGTAGAGTTCCCCGTCGATGCCAGGCGTGGCAGCATCCTCGAACAGGTCGCCAGCGGCATAGGCCGGCGGATTCCCGGTGGCGGCATGCCTGTCCGGATCGTTATTACCGAGTCCAGCGATGGCAGATATAAGTGTGAAGTGGCGCTGCTCCAAAACGCCATACCCCAAAATTCATCAGGCCCTAACCATCGGGATTTGGCGTTCCCACCCCGGAGTTCGGCGCTGAGTTTCACCAAAAGGCCGGCCGAGAACAGCCAGACATTCAATGCCGTTCTGGTGGTGCCGACGGGCATCGGCGCGGAGATCGGCGGGCATGCCGGGGACGCGACGGCGGTGGCCACCCTTTTGGCATCCATCTGTGACACGCTGATCACCCATCCAAACGTATTGAACGGGTCGGACTTGATCGAGATTCCCAGCAACACGCTCTATGTGGAGGGCAGCGCGGTCAGCCGGTTGCTCATGGGTTCTATCGGGCTGCAACCCGTGAGGGCAAACCGGGTTTTGGTGGTGATCGACTCCCATCCGGATGAGTTTTTCGTGGATGCGGCCATCAACGCAGTGAACGCGGCACGCTCGTCTTATGGGTTGATCTGCCCGGTGATCGTGCGTTTAGACCCACCTTTAGACATGCGGTCCCGATACATGGATTCGGGCAGGGTGGCCGGGTCTGTTGAGGGCATCGGCCGGTTGACCGCCACCTTGGACGAAAACTGGGGCGCCTACGATGCCGTGGCTATTTCGTCGGTCATCTCGGTGCCGCTCAGCTACCATACCGATTATTTTGAAAGCGCCGGAAACATGCTAAACCCCTGGGGTGGAGTAGAGGCGATGCTCACCCACACGATTTCCGCGCTATACGATGTCCCATCAGCCCACGCGCCAATGCTGGAGAACCAGGAGATCGCCAACATGGAGACCGGGATAGTCGACCCGAGGATGGCGGCCGAAGCGATATCCCTGACTTTTATGCAGAGCGTCCTGAAGGGGCTCCAGAAGAGCCCGAAGATCGTGGCCGGTGCCGATGCCATGAGGCAACACGGTGTGCTCACAGCCAGCGATGTGTCGTGTCTGGTGATTCCCGATGGGTGCTTGGGGCTGCCGACGTTGGCCGCGCTGGAACAAGGCATCTCGGTGATTGCCGTGCGGGAGAACCGGACTGTCATGAAAAACGACCTGTCATGCCTGCCTTGGTCTCCGGGACAGTTTCACCTGGTGGAAAACTACTGGGAAGCCGCCGGCGTGATGTCCGCGTTAAAAGCGGGAATCGACCCAAAGGCAGTGCGGCGGCCGTTATCGCCGGCCGCCGTTCGAATGAGTTCCACGCCGGCGTCGTCGATACATGGGTCCTTAGCTATCGGTCCCAACGCCAATTAATTATCTAAAAAATTGGTTCGACAAGCTCACCACGAGCGGAGAGGCCTCTGTCTTCCCGTTCATCCTGAGCCCGTCGAAGGATGGTCCATTTTGGATAGAGGTTTTGAGATTTATTCTAATTTCTGACCATCGAATCGATATATACGCTTAACGTGTCCGGTAAACGCCCTGCTATGGTAAGCACCGCTGGTCAAATACTACAATTCAACGACCTGGTATCGACCAGGAAATGCGCTCTGCGTATCGCTCCGGAAGATTCCTCTTTGCCTCTGGCCGGCTTTTTGGATAAATACCTTAAGCAGGCGCCGATCCAACTTCTGTTGAAGGAATCCCGAATCACCCAGCAATCCGCGGATTCGCTGTATGCCATACAGGATCTGGTCTACGCAAGCTCCGACAGCGGAAACCTGATGGACATGTTTCCCAGAATCGCGTTTAAACAAGAAGGCCATTTTCTTGGATTGGAAGAAGTGCCCGCCGGCCCCCTGGTCCAAATTAAGGACCAAGAAGTCTCGATCATAGAGATCGCCATCGACCGCATCGACGCCGGGTATGACCGCAATTGGGCCGGGTTCCACAGGCGCAAGTGGGCAAAAAATGAGAAGAGGTATGCTAATTTCGTCCGCGGTGCCATAGAAGGTGAGTTTGGTTCCGGCGACGTTGATGCCATACTCCAATTGGACTCAACCAACGACAAGCTGAGGTTGGTACAGGCGCTGGGCCGGGCGATCTGGAACAGCCAATTTGAGAATTACTCACGCTTCATGGGCAAAAAGCTGGTGTACAAGTCGGGCGATGAGACCATAGACAACATCATCCAAGGCGCAGGCGCCGTCTGTTCGGAAAAGGTTCAGGCGCTGAAGTTCTTGACGGATCACTATGGCCTCAGTTCCGAATATATCATCGCCGGCGAGAACGCCGACGGGCCGGTGCCGGTGGAGAAACTGCGAGAATTGCTAACAACGTTCGATTTCAGGTTTTCCAAACGGTATATGCGCTTCTGGCAGCATACCGCGTTGCTATATGATATTGACGGCGTCCGAGTTCTTGTGGATGCGACCAACGGCAACATTCCGTTCCTATTTCTCAAAGACACCGCCGCCGGCCACATTTTGGATCATCCGAATCAAGTCCCGGTCACCGTAAAGATGGTGGAGTCGGAGGAGGACTTCTTCTATCACCGGGTCCCGCAGGATATACCGGAGAATCTCTTCTTCGCCCTGGAAGGCTGGTGGACATATTCCGACTTGATGCAGGTGTTTGAGAATGAATTGGGGTTGTACCTATCCAGCGAGTTTTACATAACACCAATCACGTTCAAAAGTGAAAAGGAGTTTCACAAGGATACGCAAGAATACCTGAACGTTTGCCAGCGAGCCGGGCTGGAGTCATCGATAACCGGCACTTGGACCCTTGATTCACCCCTGGGGGAGAGATTTTTAGATGCCGAACCAGAGGTTGGCGATAAGATATTGCTGGCACGGGGCCACCTATTGGCCCGCCTCGACGAATGCGACGGGCCGGGCCATGAATCAGGGCTGGTCATAATCAAGCTGCGTAATTAGAGGACACCAAGCGGTCCAACCGCATGCTCAGGGCCTTGCCCTTCTCCCAAGGGGCGCCGGGACAAATGGAAAGAGTGAATCTATGAGCAAAGCCTCACCCTCGGTCCCTTTCCCGCGGGATAGGGATGCATCCGATCTTGCCCGAGGCCGGTTGGGGGCCGGGGCGGTAATGGGAAGACTCGACCGTATGGCCAATCTCACCTAATGTTTTACTCCATCTCAAGGTTGATGCGCCGAATCCGGAGGAGAAGGATCCTTGGGTTGTTCAGTATGCTCGGGGTCCTCGCGACCAGTATCGTTGGCAACGCTCTGGCTTTTTTCTTTTTCGAAAGCCCGGTGCAGCCCGAATTGACCATTGCCGACAGCTTTTGGTATAGCATCATATCGATCACGACCATCGGTTATGGCGATTATTCGGCGTCGACCCTGGGAGCGCGGATCGGCACCATAGTGTTCATCGTCATCGTCGGGTTGGTGGCGTTCACCTCCACCGCTGGGATGTTGATCGATTGGATCTTGGATTTGCGAATCAAGGAGCAGACCGGGATGGCGAGCATTCAAGCCAAGGGCCACCTGTTGTTGATCAACTTTCCCAATGAAGCCAGGGTCCTGCAGATCGTAGAGGAGTTCTTGTCGGACCACGGCCACGAAAACGATGACATCGTCATAATCTCCGATACCTTGGCCACTCTGCCTTTCAGCCATCCCAACGTTTCATTTATCAGGGGTTCGCCACTGGAGGAAGAAACCTATAGCCGTGCATTGCTGAGTAACGCGGCCAAGGTTATCATTTTGAGCACCAACTACGACGACCCCCATAGCGACAGCGTGGTGGCGTCGGTAGCGTCGGTGATACACCACCTGAGCCCCCGGGCGAGAATCGTTGCGGAGTGCCTAAGCCCGAAGCACAGGCTGTTGTTTGGCAACCTGGAGGGCGTGACCTTGGTTTATACGCTGCGGATGGCTAACAATATGCTGGTCCAGGAAACCCAGGACCCCGGCGTGACCATTCTTACTCAAGCAATGACCAGCAACCTGATTAACGGCACGCTGGCCAGCACCCAGGTAGATTCCCCAGTACAGGGCTCAATGAGCTACGAGAATGTCGCCATCAAACTGTTGAGCCAGGATATAAACCTGGTAGGCGTGATTCGGGGCGAGCAGGCGCACTTCAAATTCGGAGACATATTTCCGGTCATGGGAGACCTGCTGGTTTACATAAGTTCGAGCCGCTATTCCTGGATGGCTCTACAGGAGACGCTGTAGGTTAGGGGTTTTTAGTTGCTGAAAACATCCCAGCAATGCTTTTGGTGGCCGGATGAGTCACTTTTAAAGAGGATTAACGGCGTCTTCATGAAAACGTGGACGATGCGGCCGTCAAACACGCCGCAGAAACTTTCCTCCGGCCCTTTCCGAACCGTTTTGGACAGGATTCGCCAATTTGATTTCAAATCCCTCTCTGACGCCGATCTAAGCATCACCATGTTGCGTTTGAGTCACCGGGCGCATGATTCGGCAACCGATGGGATATCGGCCGAGGTATTCGCCTTGGTCAACGAGGCGGTCAGCCGCAACCTTGATATCCAAGCCACCGATGAACAACTGCTAGCCGGGCTCTATTTGTTGCAAGGGACCATCGTGCAGATGAACGCCGGCGAGGGGAAAACCATCGCCGCGGCTTTCCCGGCTGCCGTCCATGCCATTGGCGAATGCCGGGTTCACATAATAACCGCAAACGACTACCTGGCCGCCAGGGACGCCGAATTGTTGGCCCCGGTCTACCGGGCGCTCGGTATCAGCGTGGGCGCCGTCATTGGTTACATGGATGATGACGAACGAAGGCACGCCTACCGGAACGGGATCGTCTACAGCACCATGCGGGAATTGGGCTTCGATTTTCTGAGGGACAACCTAAAGTCCACCAACGAGGCCAAGGTGCAGGGAAAGCTGGAAGTGGCGATCATCGACGAGGCGGACCATGCGTTGATCGATGAGGCGTTCACGCCCATGATCATCTCTGGAAGACCGGTCAGCGACAAACGGGCCATCGCCAGGGTAAAGAATGCCGTCGTGGAAATGATCGGGTTGCAGCGCCAGGTGGCCCAGGGTCTGGCTGGCCAGCTTTCCCTGCCCGGTCTGGAACTCTGTGACGTGAGCCGGATATTGACCCAATTACTTTTGGCCGAGCCGGAAAATCCCACGTTGAAGGGGTACTTGGCCGAGAATCCAGGCTGGGCCAAAGGGCTGCGGAACGTGGCCGGCCGGGACTACGCGGATTTCACGGCCGGGCTTTTTTACGCCATAGACATTGACCACCGGTTTGTCAGCCTGGCCGAAAAGGGGCTGGATTTCCTAGAGCAACACCTGGGATCGTTCTACGATGGCCGCTCACTGGAGGAATCATTGGATTCCGTCTGGGCCATGGGCGGCTGGACGCTGGCGGAGCGCCGGAAGAAGGCCGGCGGGATCAACCGGCGGCTTGCCCGCCAATACAATCTGGGCAATCATGTCTACCAAACACTTCGGGCTTTCCTGATGCTCCACCGGGACGTGGACTATTTTGTCACCGAGGACTCGGTGGTTTTGATCGACAAGTCCACGGGAAGGCCCAGGGTGGACTGTATATATCAGCAAGGCTTGCAAACGGCCCTGGAAACCAAAGAAGGGGTTACTTCCCACCCGGATTGCGAAACGCTGGCCCAAATTTCGGTCGAAGGATTCATCCAATCCTACCAAACCGTCTGCGGTATGACCGGCACCGCTTCCACTTCCTCCGGCGAGTTCCTGCGGAAATACGGCCTGCCGGTGGCTGTCATCCCTCCGGCTCAGCCCATCAATAGGGTGGACCTGGGTTACAAGGTGTATTTAAACCGCAGGGATAAAATATCGGCCACCATCGACCAGGTGATCGCTTGTCATAGAGCAGGACAGCCGGTGTTGGTGGGAACGCCCACCGTGGAACGTTCGAAAGAGATCAGCCGTTTATTGTCGGAAAAGGGAATCAGGCACAATCTGCTCAACGCGCTGAGCTGTGACCTGGAAGCCCAAACCATCAAGGACGCGGGCAGACTCGGCGCGGTCACAGTGGCCACGAACATGGCCGGCAGGGGCACCGACATCCTCTTGGAGCCCGGCCTCGACGCCGGAATCGCAGAACGCCACGTCGAACTGATCGGCCGCTTTTTGTCCCAAGAAGCAGGGTCCGTGCTTGTAAACTGCCATTCGTCAAACGAAGCCGAAATCCTTGCGGCTGCGCTGGCGAGTTCCAGGCTTTTCGCCACCAACCGGGAAGAGCATCAAGGCTGTTGGCAGCTCCAGGTGACACCCACCGGCATCGAGGGCCCGGCCGATGCCCAGATCTTCACGGATTTCTCTTTGGGTCTCCACGTGATCGGAACCGAAATCCATGACACACCCAGGATCGGCCTCCAACTCAACGGCCGGAGCGGCCGTCAGGGCGGCTTTGGGCTCACCCAGACCATCCTCTCGTTGGAGGACAACCTCATCGAACTTCACGTTGAAGGTGTGTTGAAGTTGCGCAGCCTTCGGAAAGTGGATACGGCCGGGAGAACCTATTTTGCCGGACCCGAGGTGACGGAGTACATCGCAGGATTCCAGAGGATGGCGGCACGGGAAGGCGAGGTCCAAAGAGCTTTGACCCAGGACTATGCCGCGGTGCTGGACCTTCAGACCGGCATGTTTTACCGCTGGAGGCGCCAGGTTATGGAAGATGTCTCCCAGAAAGATTTTTGCGTTGCCTCGGCTATGGAGAGCGCGGAGCGATCGGTGGCGCGGCATTTCCCCGAATTGACCTCTGAGCATTATAGAGCACGATTTGACCGCTTGGCGGATGAAGTCCAATTGGACTATCGAACGGACTGCTGGGAGTTATTTGGCGGCGATTTCAATCTGCTTCCAGAGGAACTTGGTGGTTTGTTCACCGCTCAAATCGACCAGTTGGAGGAATGGCTGGGCCCGAAGCAGTTCTCCGGCTTGGCCAAGCTCATCCTCCTCCAGACGGCCGATGATCTATGGTGCGGTCATATCAACGAGTTGCAAGACTGTATTTCCAACCAGATGCTTGCCATGACGGCCCATAAGCCGGCGGTGGCGCACTACATTGAGCAGAGTTTCCAGGCGTGGGATGGGTTTCGTGAGCGGATCATCGACCAGTTTTTGTCCCGCCTTTTGACCTTTCCCATCAAACGGGTCGATGCGCCTGCGCCGGCAACCTTTCAGGTCGACGGCAATCTAAGGGCGCTGATTGCGGATCCCCCACGGCCGTAGCCGCGGCCGCCGATTAGCAACGGAGGTAAAAACATGGCCAAGAGACGATTTGGACTCGGCACGGCGATTTCCCTGGGAGGAATAGTCGCGGCGGCACCGCTGCTCGCCGCCTGTAGCAGCGGTCCGTCTTACGACGAATGGGCGGCCACCGACGGCGCCGCGGGAAGCATCAACCTGGACGACGTTCAAGCCGCTGTCAAGGACTCCAAGAGCGCCACCGATTTCGAACGTCGGGTCAACGAGATTTACGAGGGCGACGGCGTGATCATCGTTCGAGCACTGCAGGATGGTAACGCCCTTACCCTGGAGGGATGGGAAGACCTGAATGGCAACAATGAGATTGACGATGCTCAGGATGACCAGCTGTTCACCATCGTCCAGGGGACCAACAAGGAATACGATATGCGCGGGCACGGTACCAATGGCTACTATAACAGCCACTTTGGGGCCGGCAACTTTTTCATGACCTACATGCTCATATCGGCACTCTCTCCCCGTGGCTACTACTACCCCACGCCAATCGCGGGCAGGTCTGATATACGTAACCAGCGAACCAGATACCGGCAATCCTCCTCATATGGCAGGCAGGTGCAGAGGAACAGCAGTTTTGGGCGGAAGCAGGCATCCTTCGCTGGGTCTCGCTATCAGCAGGCTAAAAGCAACGTCAGCTCCAACCGCAGCACCTACCAATCAGCCCGCCGGACCAGTGGCACGTTTAAGAACAGCAGTTCGATCACCCGGGGAAAATCTGGGTCGTCCAGGTCGATAAGCCGGCCAGGGCGGGGAGGCGGCCGTGGCGGCGGCGGCGCCATGAAAGTCCTGGGCCGGCGCCGCTTCTAATGGCATATTCAGACCCAACGGCGGACAATATTGCCGGGAACCCAATGGACCGGAGCGGCTGGTTTGAGGTATGGGTTTCCCTGACAGGCATGGACCCGGACGATGTACTCAGCGTCTGCCTGCCCGCCGAATTATCCGGCATCACAGTCTCCCAATTGTTGGATCACGTCTTTCCGCCGGGCGAGGATGAGCAGCGCTCGGTGGCGTCAATGTTCGATCTCCGGGCCAACCCCGACCTCCCCGAGATCTACGAGGTCTTCTTGGACGCCTTTGACGCGAGGCGAAACGGCCGTTGTACTCTGGCGTTCTCTGGTGGCGATGGGGTGAATTTGGATTTGTCAGGGGTAGTGTCACGGCTGCTTATTTTTTCAAGTGCACGCGGCATGGAGAGGGCGAGGGAAAGTCTCCCTTCGGTCCCAATTGGGGAACAGACCTTAAACTGTCATTCTGAGAAGCGCGGCGACGAAGAATCTGGGGAGGAGGCTCCTGAACAAGAAGGCGGCTGCGCCACCCAGCCGCCCCAGATTCCTCGCGGAATTTATCCTGAGAGGAGCCACAGGGCTCAGGCTGACAGACCGCAGGTTAAGGGGATTTCACCCGTGGGCATTGCGTACATACCGGCGGGCGTGCGGCAACCACGTTATCCCCGGTTGAACATACAGATCGATCAGCAGTACCACGCAGTCGAATATGCCACCCAAACGGGTTTCTGGGGGGCCAAAGAGGATTTGCTTGAGTGGCTGCAATCGTTGACGTTCCTATATTTCCTGGACAAGCATGAGGTCGAGATCCCGGCGCCGCTTCCAGCTGTCTCCGGCGCCGGGTTGACGGCCGCTGCTGCGAGGCTTCAATCGAAAGGACTGATCTCAACCCCCGGGGACTCCCGAAGTTTCGTCATCACTGAAGAAGGAAGAGGATTCATTGGCCGGTTGTTGAGCGAGACGGAGTCGTACATCGATCTGTATGACCACTTCAAAGACACCAGCATTGATCCGGATGGGGAGAATCTCGACGAGGAATCGGTTGAATTCGGCACGGGCCGCGGCGTTGATTTGCGGGTTCAGGTGTTTCTGGCCGAGGGATTGGATCCCCTTAGGACGGTTTTCTTGTTACGTCTGTATGACGGCGCCCTGGATTGCTTCGTCCCGGCTTGGGAGCCGCTTATCGAAGAGGAGTCATTTTTCGATGGAATTCTCGAACCGGTGGTCAATTGTTGCGAAGTGGACGAAGCCCTGATCAGTGAGATCGTAGATGCCGGATACGGTTTTCTGGAAGAGCGGGCGGAACGCCACCGGGAGTTGGAGTCCCAGCAAGAGATCATCAAAAGGCTGTGGGCTTAGCTCCGCCCGGAATTGCTGGACACTAGGCGGCCGATCTGCCGGTGACGGTCAGATTGCCAGGAATAATATCAGTGCCGCGCTGATCACAACCGCACTCTCGATATAAGCAACACCTACGTTGCGTCCCACGGAAAGGGCATTGGAGATTCGAACGGAGGGCAGCAACAGCAGGTCTATCAGCAGCCGCAACACGTACAGCAGCCCGAAGCCGATCACCGCGAAGGTCAGAAACGCTGCGATACTCTCTCCCCAACCAACGAAGTCTCCGAACAACGCCTTGAACGTCACCAACCCGATGGCGATAAAGTTGCCTCCGAGAGCGATACCCACCGCCGTGTTTTGGCCCTCTATCTCGGAATGTATATCGAATGAAGTGGTGAACTGATAGAAGAGGGAAAACAGCACCAACACCGCCAATCCCATACCAAAGAAGGCCAATGCCGTGAGGGCTGCCGCGATCTCTGTCTTGCCGCCCTCGCCGGCCACGGCTCCAGCGATCAATAATCCCGTAGCGACGTAGATACCGAATTCAGCGGCGCCGGTCCCTACGTTCTGCTCCTGGACGATCTCTTTTTCCATGCTGAACTTATAAAGTATCATCCGGTCCATCAACGGCCGGGCCAGATTCAATGCCACGATTCCTGCAAGAGAATAAAGGAACACCCGCAGGACTTCTTCTCCATAGGCTTGGTTGAAACCCAACCCGTCTGGCGCGATCACGGCGAGGGGCTGGTACAACGCTCCCAAGAATACCAGGATCACACCGACGAGATATCCGCTTAACCTTAAAGCCACCGCCACGTTATTATTTTGAGTGACCTCCACATCGATCTTGTAGGGGGTCACCACATCCCGCACCAGCTTGGCCAGAAGCAGGATGACAATTCCCAACCCTACGTAAACCAACCCGCGCGGAAATGCCTGTAACGTGTCGACAAATGCGTCTATCATCGCCGCCTCCGGTTTCCCTGCCCATTACGCTCGCCGGTGCGTTCGCCTTTATATAGTTTGATGCTTTCCGGATCTATCACGTCGCTAAAGGCCGCCTCAAACGGCCGGCCTTCCCACTTGGACACCGACAAGACCCGGTCTCCGTCTTCCCGCATGAAATCCCAGTGGTAGAATCCTTGGCCCTGGCCGCGGTTATCCTGGTAGAAGGTCACCTCGGAACTATTCTTGTAATCGTACCGGTCCCCGTCCACATCAATGTAATTGTCGATGGAATTCTCTTCGTCAAGTTGGATCAACTGTTCCTCGGTCAGCCCGATGCTGGCCAAGCCAACCGGGTCCGGGTCGTCGGTCGCGGTTACAAAGAGATCGTAACCATCGGTCCAATCTATCCAGATATGGGCGTCACCGTCAACGCAGGTGAGCTCATACCAGGTATCCGCGTCGGTGGAGTACCGGTTGATCTTTTCGACATAGAAGTATAGGTCGTCATATTCCAACGCAAGGCCTTGGATGGATAACACATCCCCTGTCTTCGCGGCCCGGATACTGTCGTCTTGGGCCGGCCCCGCGGCTTTATCCCCTCGCCGCTTTTTGCCTTTACCGAATAGTGACCGCAGCATAATATGGGACTCCAGTGGGTTCGGTACAGAGGTAAGATTTTAGAACGGAGAGCATTGTGCCTGCTGAAATGGGGCAGGTCTGGTTCCTAGAGGGCAAGGACTATCGCGTTCAGGGTGATTCCGGTCCGCCGGCCAGTGGTTGAATGCGAGAACCGGTTCGCAATTTTGATTGTATTGACTCGCTCGATTACCAGTCAATGCAATCGGACAGGCACTTGCCAATAGAATCTGGCGGGTTTGAGTATACTTAGGACCAGTCTAATGGTCAATCTGGATTTTCCTTGTCCGGCGCGGTTTTAATTCGGGATGATATGATGTTCATGCTAATAGAGCCGTCGTTGCTGATTTTTATATTACCCCTATCATTCCGAACCCGGCGAAGGCCTCGAAGTGACGCCGGGCTACGTACTCAAAAGTTTAACGCGCCTATGTCTGGCGGAACGATCGACTCGCATATCAGTAGACTATAATGTTAACCCTACTGGAATAACTTCGGGTACAACAAGGATTCGACAATGGGTATGTTCGGTAACGGCAGTTCAATCGTCATCGGCGTGATCATTTTGCTCGCGGGATTTCTTTTGTGGCTCGGCCTGATCCAGTGGATTCTCGACGTGATGGCTATCCTATTCTTTATCGTTGGCACCATCGTCGTTATCGTTGGTTTGGTCGGTCTGGTCACCGGCAAAAAAGGTGGGGCAGGCGGGTTTTAAAGCGACCCGCTGCCGCCGCTGTAAACACTATTTGTTAGGGGGTCCGTCATGGGAATGCTGTCGCGAATGTCGACCATCGTAAAGTCGAAGATGAACAAGATACTGGACTCCGCGGAGGACCCGCGGGAGACGCTGGATTACTCATACGAAAAGCAGCTGGAGATGCTCCGCAACGTGAAGCGGGGTGTTGTCGAAATGGTTACCGCCAAGCGGCAGATCCAGCAGCAAGCGTCCACGGTCCAAGGAAACATCTCCAAACTGGAATCCCAGGCCCGCCAGGCGTTGGAAGCCGGCCGGGAAGACCTGGCCAGGTTGGCGCTGCAACGCAAACAGGCCGCCGTCTTTGAGCTTGAAGGGCTGGACGGACAGATCGCCGGGATGGAAATGGAGCAGGAAAAGCTGACCACGGCCGAACAGCGGCTTCAGGCCAAGGTCAGCGCGTTTCGCACCAAGAAGGAGATCATCAAGGCCCAGTTTACCGCGGCCCAGGCTCAGGTCCGGATTGGATCAGCCCTGTCTGGCATCTCCGAAGAGATGGGAGACATCAGCCTGGCTGTGGAGCGGGCTGAAAACAAAACAGATCAGATGAAAGCCCGGGCGGGAGCCATCGACGAACTGGCCGCCGTCGGGGTGTTGAACGACTTTTCCGGACCGCAAGATGACATCAGCCGGGAGTTGGAAGCCCTGACAACCTCGCAGAACGTGGAAGATGAACTAAGCGCTCTTAAATCGGGCCTGCCGTCGCCAGAGAGGAAGCAACTACCCGGAGTTTGAAACCGGAAGTTAAAACCGGGAGTTAAAACCGGGGAGTAAAGTCCAGGGAGCTAAACATGATCATTCGTATTTCTACCGAAGGCCAGTATAATCTTCCCGGCTCCTTCGTAGACCAACTCAACGAGATCGACAACCGGTTGGTGGAAGCGGTGGAGGCATCCGACCAGAGCGGGTTCGATGGCCTTCTCACGCAAATGTTGGCCCTGGTGCGTGAGCACGGCGCGCAGTTGCCGGTAGACGAGCTTGTCGAGTCGGACGTCATTTTACCGGCTCCCGACACGACGCTGAATGAGGCGCAAGTCTTGTTCGTCGGCGAAGGGCTTTTGCCAGGTTAGTGTCGGGTTTCATCGCAAATTGTCGTGGGGAACCCTGGTGATGATTGGTTCCTGGTCAAGTGGCCTCCTCAGTGCATTAGGTTCTTTGGTTAGCGTGGCCGCCCTCACCCTCGTTCCCTCTCCCACCGGGAGAGGGATGCCCACGATGAAATCGGGTGCCGGGTGAGGGTAAACTTAGAATTCCGCCCGATTCGATTCCGCCACCATACTCTTCCCCATTCGTCCGCTTGGTTTTCTCTCTGTTGGGTGCGAAGATAGCATCCGCCAATCCCCGGAATTTGATGCCCGATCTTCCTGGCCCCAAAGTCATGTTTCTTTCTAGAATGGGTTTGGTCTTTGATCTATTCCAAGCATTATTTATTTTGGAGGTGAGCCCGAATGGTCAGAGTGCCGTATGTAAACCGGGATGATATGGATGCCGAGGGTCAAAAGATTTACGATCAGATCCGGCAGGACCGGAACAGCGCGGAGGTGGGCCTGCAATTCAAGGCTATGCTGAACAACCCCAAAGCAGCAGGTTATCTCACGTCAATGGGAGCCCAGCTCAGGTTCGAGAATTCCCTGCCCGACGGCCTGAAAGAGCTGGCTATAATTTCGGTGGCCCGTGAGTTTGACAGCGGCATCGAATGGACCGGCCACGCGGTAGCAGCCGCCCGGGCTGGGATAAGTGATGGTTCCATTGAGAGCATCCGCACCCGGAAGACGGCGGAGGTGCTGACCGGACAGGAGGCCATGGTGGCCAAATTCGTCCAAGAGTTGGTCAGGGACAAAAACGTGTCCGACGATACCTTCGCCGCCATCCATGGAGAATTTGGCGACCGAGGTGTGGTGGATTTGACCCTGACAGTGGCTTACTACAGCGCCTTGGGTTTGATTCAGATCGCGTTGAATCTGGAAATGGAACCGGGCCGGGTTTCAACCCTTTAGCCCGGTCGAACCGCCGCGAACCGGTTATCGAAGGCATGTTCGGTAGCCGGTCCCAATATCCTGCCTGCTTTGGTGGGTTGGACTTTGCATTTTCGGCCCGCTCGTAATTCCCCGGTAATGCTGTTTGTTGCACAATAAAACCATCAGAACAGGGGAAGGAGGCACAAAATGGCGGTCATGAATGGATTGGTCACGGGAATAATCGCCGGAGTGGCGGTAGGCGCCGCGGCGGGGATCTTGTTGGCGCCCAAACCGGGCAAGGTCACTCGCAGGTATGCGGTGTCCAGGGCTTTTAGATTCCGCCAGCAGGCCGGTGGATACCTGAGCCGCCGCCTAAAAAGGGGCCAAGCGGCATTGCCAGTTACAAACGTCGAATAGGGTGGCTACCAAATCGAATTATATCCTGACCTAAAGGATGAAAACGGGCCGGAGATTTCTCCGGCCCGTTTTCATTTGGGGTTACGTCGTAGGCTCCATCCCCGGCCATCATCCCACGGCCAGTCCCCTGAGTTCCTTGGCCTTCTCGGGCAATTGGTAGGCCGTCCAGTTGGCCCCATCATCTTGCGTGGCGAAAACCTGGCCGTCCCTGGCGATGCAGAATATGTTGCTGGGGGCCCTGGGGTCCACTCCCACCGCCATCATGGTCGACTTGGCTTCGACGCCGCGGTCCACGCGTTCAAAGGTTCTAAACAGGTCTCTGCTGCGATACAGCGCGCCCTGGCCGCTGCGGGCGGCCGCTCCGATGGAAACGTACATCAGGTTCGGATCATGAGGCGCCGTCATCAAGTCCCTGGTGTAGGTGATGGGCGAGAAATTGCCGAACTCCACGGGGATCCATTCCCTGCCCCGGTCGGGCCCGATGAATGGCCCCTGCCGGGTGGTGATATACACGGTTCGAGGCGAAGCGGCCGTGCACTGGATGCCGTGAAGGTCCAGGGTATCTTCGCTGGGCGCCAGGGAGCCGGTGATCTCCTCCCAGCTATCGCCTCCGTCGGAGCTCCGTATCACCCCGGCAACCTCTAGGGCGGCGTACACGTCGTCGGGAGCGCTGGGGTCGGCGGTCAGCGCGATCACCCGGGTGGGGAATGCCATGGCGCATTCGTTGGAGCCCATGGCGGCGGCCAGCTTTTGCCAAGAATCGCCGCCGTTTATGCTGCGGTAGATCTCGCCTGGGGCCGTCCCCAGATACATGACGGTGGGGTCACCCGGGCGGAACATAAAGGTCCACACGGGCGCCCCGGTTTTGGGGTAGTCCAGGCGCTCCCAATGGCCGCCCCGGTCGGTGCTGCGGTAGGGACCGTCTTGGGTGCCGGCATAGATCACCTGGGGGTCCGACGGATGCACTGCCACGCCGGGAACGATGGGGTCGGCCGGCAGCCCATGGGTCAACTCCTCCCACTGGTTTGAACCTGGAGACAGGCGGTAGAGCCCAGAGGTTTCGGCGCCCACATAGGCATTCGTGTTGTTTCCACTGGTCATATCCATCCCCCTAATTTCACTATTGAATCGGCTGGGAATCACGTAACTGGCGATAGTTCCTCAAGGTCGAACCGGTATTCTTCGATGACCGGGTTAGCCAAGAGTTTGTCGCACATCTCTTCCACCAGACTGGAGGCTCTTGACCGGTTGGTCTCGTCCACACGGACCTCCAGATATTTACCCACTCGCACGTCGTTCACCGTGAATAGGCCCAGGTTGCGCAAGGCGCCTAGCACCGTCAACCCTTGAGGATCGTTGACAGTGGGTTTTAGGGTTACGTAAACCTTGGCTAAGTACAACGTCTACTGGTCCATCTGGAACGGCGCGGCCCGGCAGTCGATTTGCTCCGGGCCAAGAGTGCCGGCGTATGTACTAAAGAACCGCTGAATCCTATCGGCGTCTATCTCTTCCATGGTGTCCATTACACCCCAAGTGGTCAGTGCCACTTGGCCTTCCGGAATCTTGTCATAAAAACGCGCCAGCCCCCAGGCGGAGAAAAATTCGGTGTCTTCCAGCACGTTGCGCAACCGGCTAAGATCCTCACTGGCGGTCAAGTTGTAGCTCACGATGATATTGCCGTGCTCCAAGTTGTGGGCGATCCGCTCGTCGTCCAGCCCATCCTCGTAAATGCCGCATTGAGCCCATCGGTCCCAGTGCTTGCCCGACGTTGGCGGAGTGGTGCTGTAGCTTACGGTTTCACCCTCCGGGACATGGGGATTGGGATAGACATTGGCCATGACGGGTTGGGCGACTCCAACACCTTCTTCAAACTGGTCGCTGTCGCCCGTCGGCGCCCGGCCGCTACCTCCGCCTAGGTTCACACTGCCCAAGGCAAACCCGCCGATGACTAAGATGGCGATGGTTACCGAGGCCGCCAGATACCAAGGGTTGGTCCTTCTGCGGCGGGGCCTGGTCAAGGACAACGAGTCGTTGGATCTGGAGCCCCGTCCCACGCGGCGGCCTCGCCGAGTCCGATGCTTAGATTCGGGCAAACCCTCTACCTCCCAATTTACGCCTTTCCTGATCGATGTCTTTGCCGGCAGGATTGGCGATTCCCATTTGGCCCATAGATCTTCCTACAACTCGCGCCCCGTCAGCCGGCGGTAGGCTTGGGAATAACGCTGGGAAGTCTTGGCCACGATGTCATCCGGCAAATTGGGCGCCGGCGGTTCCTGGTTCCACCCCTGCGCGGTCAGCCAATCCCGGACGAATTGTTTGTCAAAACTGGGTTGGGAATGACCCGGCCGGTATTCGTCCAAACCCCAAAATCTGCTGGAATCCGGGGTCAATAACTCATCTATTAGGGTCAACTGATCATCAATGATCCCAAACTCCATCTTGGTGTCGGCCAGGATGATGCCCCGGTCCAAGGCAAAGTCGCGGGCGAAACCGTAGATCAGCTTGCTGGCGTCGGCCAACCGGCCGGCCATCTCCGATCCAACCATGTCCAAGACTTCCTGGTCGGACATGTTCTGGTCGTGTCCTTCCTCGGCCTTGGTTGTGGGAGTGAAGAGGGGCTCCGGGAATGCTTGGCTTTCCTCCAGACCCGTGGGCATGGGCTTTCCCGAAACGGTGCCCGCGCGGCGATATTCCGACCATGCCGAACCGGTTATGTAACCGCGTACGATGCATTCGATGTCGATGCGCTGGGCCTGTTTAACCACCATGGATTGGCGGGCGACATCCTGGGTCAGCCCGGCCGGCAGTTTGGCGTCGTGGTCTTTAGATCCGGACCCGTCTTCCCCGGTCCAGGAATCAGCCAAGGCCACAAAGTGGTTTGGGCACAGATGTGCTGTTTGTTCAAACCAGAATGCCGACATGCGGTTCAGAACAAGTCCCTTGTCGGGAATGCCGTCGGGCAGCACCACGTCAAATGCGGATATACGGTCCGTGGCAACCATAAGCAACAGCCCGTGCCCCAAGCTGTAGGTGTCGCGAACCTTTCCCCGGTGCAGTCTGTCAGGCAACTGGGTTTCAATCAACATCCCGCGATCCTCGAGCCGTATTCATAGAAGTAAATCCTTTCCCTATGCCGGATTATTCTTAATCAAACTCACGCGCCACTGGCCACCGCCGGGCGTTTTTTGCTGCCCTTGGCCTTGCCTCCGGCGATAAAACCCAAACGCTGGAAGGTGTGGTCCACGTATTTGGTGTAGTAACTGTAGTCGAAGATCTTGTCCATTTCCTCCTGGGATAGGTACGCCATGGCCTCTGAATCGGACCTTAAAAGCTTAGGGAAATCTTCACTTTCATCCCAGCTTCGCATGGCATTGCGTTGCACGACATTGTATGCCTCTTCTCTGGCCACGCCTTTGTCCACCAGCGCCAAAAGAACCTGTTGGCTGAATATCAGACCGCGTGTACTTTCGATGTTGGCCCACATCCTTTCCGGGAAAACTATCAGATCTTTTACGATGCGGGTGAAAATACTTAGGATGTAGTCCAAAGCCAGGCATGAATCGGGCAGGATTATGCGCTCGGCGGAGGAGTGGCTGATGTCACGTTCTCCCCAGAGGGCCACATTTTCCAGCGCCGTAATACTGTTGCCCCGGATCAGCCGCGCCAGGCCGCAAATGCGTTCCGCCAGCTCGGGGTTTCGCTTGTGGGGCATGGAGGATGACCCCGTCTGTCCCTGTCCGAAGGGCTCTTCCAACTCGTGGACCTCAGTGCGTTGCATGCCGCGGATCTCCGTGGCGAATTTCTCCAGGGATGCGGCAATCAAGGCCAAGGTTTGCACGAAGTGGGCGTGCCGGTCCCTTTGCACTATTTGGTTCGATACCGGCGCCACCTCCAATCCCAGGTGGCCGCAGACCCGCTCCTCGATCCAGGGAGGAACCGTGGCGTGGGTCCCCACGGCGCCTGAGATCTTGCCCACACGGACGCTCTCCAGCGCCTGGGCCAGCCGCTCTCTTTGACGGCGCATCTCGTCCCACCACAGCGCCAGCTTCAGCCCGAATGTCATAGGTTCGGCGTGCACCCCGTGGGTGCGGCCCATCATGACGGTGTCTTTGTGCTTGATGGCCTGCCCTTTCAGCACGTCAAGGGCCTGGTCCATTTCTTTCATCAGCAGGGCGCCGGCTTCCCCCATCTGCAAAGCCAGGGCGGTGTCCAGCATGTCTGACGACGTTAACCCCAGGTGCAGCCACCGGCCCTCTGGACCCAGGCTTTCGGTCACGGAGGTGAGGAAGGCGGTGACGTCGTGGCGGGTGGTCTCGAATATCTCCATCATGCGTTGATGGTTGTACTTGGATCCGCGCAGCAGGGCGATGTCCTCGGACGGGATCACGCCCTCTTCGGCCCAGGCTTCGCACGCCGCCAATTCCACGTCGAGCCACTTTTTATACTTGTTTTCGTCGCCCCATACCTTTTTCATGGCGGCGCGGGAATATCGCTCAATCAATCCGGCTCCTCCTGCCTTACTTCATTGAAATCTACGGGGAAATCTAAGGGCAATCTATTCAAAATCACGGGAATCAACGGGGATTCGCGAGGTATTTACGGTTTGGATCCGTTTTGGGAATAACTGCGAACGGCCTGGAACATATCCTCAAAATCCTTGAATTCCCGAAATGGTATGTTTTGGTCGGAGCAATGGCGCGCCAGGGTGCGGTGGGCGAAAACCACGTCGGCACGTTCGGCCGCCTCGAAATCCGAAGAACCATCACCGGCGAAGAATACGTAGTGGCCCCGCCTTCGAAACTGGTCAACCACCAGGCCCTTAGAATTACCCAACTCTTCCTTTCCCGGATGGGTGTAATTGTATTGGTAGGTTATTCCCTGGGGCGTGAACCGGGTGTTTACGGCATAGACGGGTACGCCGGTCAGCCCTTCTTTATCCAACAGTGCCTCAATGTAAAAGTCCAAGCCTTGGCTGACGATGGCCATCGGTATACCGTTGTCCCGGCAGTAGTGCCAAAGCTCCCGGAAATGGGGGCGGAAATTCGCGTTTTCCTTGACGTATTGGGCCATGGCCGGCGCATCGGCCTCAATATCACGAAAGGTGATCTCCTGATACTCCTTAAGGGTCAACTGGCCGTCGCGAAAACGCTGGCGGACATCCTCCCAGCTGGGGTGGCCAAATTGTTGAAGGAGGAGTTCGGCCACGTTCTGGGCGGCCGCGGTATCGTCGAAGTCGGTGAGAACCGCCGGCCCGAAACCATATGCAAGGGAATCAGCGGTCACGGCTAGCGGTCCCGCAATTGCTGGCGGTATGCTTCATACGCCTCTCTGATCTTTTCATGCCGCAGTCCCAATATCTCGGCGGCGAAGTAGGCGGCGTTGCGGGCTCCCCAGGCGCCCACGGCCATGCACGCCACGGGGATACCCGGCGGCATTTGGGCGGTGGCCAACAGGGAATCCATGCCGTTCAGTTCGCTGGACGCAAGTGGGACGCCGATGACCGGCAGAGTGGTCCATGAGGCCAGGACACCCCCCAGGGCGGCCGAGCCCCCAGCGGCGGCGATGAGCACCTCTATGCCCCGGTCCCTGGCTTGAAGGGCGTATTCCTGAACCCGCTCCGGCGTCCGGTGAGCGGACATTACCCGCACTTCGTAGTCTATCTCCATCTGTTCCAGGGCAGCGACTGTTTCCTGAACCACAGGCTCGTCGGAAGCGCTCCCCATGATAACACCCACTAACGGCAAGGCTAATCCCTCCTAAGATTCGTATCGGATTTTAGATACCTACGGGCGGATCCCGCATTACGTTCCCAAAACCCCGACGCGTCCGGTGTCCCTTGGAAAGGGCCTGGGCTAAAGCTCCAACTCGTCCCGGAATCCCTCCAACAGTGCTTGTTCCAGGGCTTCTAATTCCGGGCGAATGTCCACGTTGTTTACCTGAAGGTAGGTTCCGTCATCGCCGATTCCCAGGTCGACGGCCAATTCGCGGTCCCCACCCTCATCCCAACTGAGGATGGCCGTGATCACGTCGGCTTCTTCCACGTTTTCGTCATCCAGTTCCAATTCTTCGGCCCCATCTTCCGGTGGTTCCCAGGAGACGATCCTTTCTATCTCACCCTTCCCGTCCAGGAGAGTGGAATTCATTTCCTCCAGCAATTGGGGAATCTGAAGTATTTCGGCCAACTGGGTCAACTCAGTTCGTTGACGATTGATCTCTAGCTGGTCATCTTCCGCCTGACGACTGCGTTGGGACCGCAATTCGGCTAGTTCCGCCTTTAGATCAATGAGGATGTCCCGCCAGGCCATCTGTCTGCTCCTTGCAAGTTTTTCTTTTGGGAAGGGCCGCGGCGGCCAGGCCAGAAATCGGCCCGGGTTGTTCCGCAGGCGCCAAGATAACTTATGCCAATGCCGCCTGCTTGTCTAGGCGTCTGTCTTGATCCCGCTACGCCGACGTGCTACCGCGTAAGAAAACTCATCTAAAGCCATATAGTCCGGGAAGCCCAGGCTGTACCTCAACCTCGCCATGCAGTCCAAAAGGTCCAGATATTGGATTCCTATGGGCCCGGTTTTCATGCTTGTTTTCAGAATGCCGGTACGGCGCAAGACCCGGCCGGTGTTGGAGTTCCAAACGGCGAATAGGGCAGGTTCCTGAAGGCAAAGGACATAAGACGCAATTTCTTTGCCAGCTCCCGCCAGCTTGAAGCCGCCGCCTTCAGCCGCGCATTCGTCAAAACGGCCTTCCAGCTTGACGTCGTCGTAGAGCAAAAAGTCCAGAGTGTCTCGAATTTCCTCGATGGGATTGGCCTTGAAGTCTGCCGGGCGGCTGCCTCCAGAGGCGCGAAAGATGGCTGCCGCTGGGTCTAGAGACAGGTCCGGCAGATTCTCCTGGGCCAACCATCCGGAAAATTCCTGGCGGCGGGACCATCTCTTCTTCCGGTAGGACTCCAACAGACCTTGGTCCAAAGCCCGTTGGTAACCATGGATCAACTCTGGCAATCCCGGCCGGTTTTGCTGACTGGCGCCGGGCCTGGAGACCATACCCTTTCGCCGCTTTCCAGGGCGCCGATGTCGGTGCGGTAAAAGGCTTCTTGGAAGCTGATCTGCCGAAGTCTATCATACGCTCTGCCCCGCGCCTGCGCCAGAGAATCGCCCCGTCCCACCACCGTGAGCACCCTGCCCCCATGGGTAACGACCCTCCTAATCCCTTGCGCCTGGTTTAAAGTTGTACCCGCATGGAAAACCAGGGTATCCTCGGCCTCTTGGCCGAGCCCGAATATCTCAAAGCCGGTCTTGTAGGATGCCGGGTAACCCCCGGAGACCATCACCACTCCCACGTGATGTTTCCCACTCCATATCACCGGCGTCTTTGAAAGCGCGCCTTGGTGGCAGGCCATCATGACCTTTAGAGGATCGCTTTCCAAAATGGGCAGCACCACTTGCGATTCGGGGTCTCCAAAGCGGCAATTGAACTCCAGAACTTTGGGGCCATCGGCAGTTAACATAACGCCGGCGTAAAGCAGCCCCCGATAGGGCGCGCCCCTTTCCGCCATGGCCTGGACCACCGGCAGCATGATGGTGCGGTTGACCTCTTCCGCCAACTTGAGGCTCCAAAGGTCGGCTGGGGCGAAACTGCCCATGCCGCCGGTGTTAGGGCCATGGTCGCCGGCCTCAAGACGTTTGTAATCACATGCGGTTGCCAGTTCTGAGATCTCCGTTCCGTCGCAAAACGCGAAAACGCTGACTTCCGGCCCGGTCAACATCTCTTCGAAAACCACCGTCTTTCCGGCTTCGCCAAAAATCCCTCCCGTCATACAGGCCCTTACGGCCGCAGCCGATTCTTCAGCCGTTTGGCAAAGGCTGACTCCCTTTCCCGCCGCCAGACCGTCGGCCTTGACCACCAGAGGGCCGGAATGTTTTTCCAGAAAAGTCAGCGCGTCTCCTTGATCTCGAAATACGTGGAAATCAGGGCAGGGAACTCCGGCGTGCCGCATGACCTTCAGGGCGAAGCTTTTGCTGGCCTCGATCTGCGCCGCCGCTTGGGTGGGGCCGAAGGCTGGGATACCCAAACCAATTAGCCGGTCCACCAGGCCCAGGGATAGCGGTATCTCAGGACCCACCACCACCAGGTCCACCGCCAGAGACCGGGAGGACGCCAGGATTCCTTCCACATCGTCTGGTTTGACGGGCAGGTTGGTAGCGACCTGGGCGGTTCCGGCATTGCCATCGGCCACCCACAGAGAAGTCAATTCCGGGCTTCGGCTGATGCGCCAAGCCAGGGCATGTTCCCGCCCGCCAGAGCCAACGATCAAAACTTTCACTGGGGAAATCTCCCTCAATCAAATAGTTGGGACTGCGCGATGCCGTGGTAGCCGTTGACTTCCGCTGTGCACCGATTCACCCAGCTACGATGGCATCCTGAGGAATGGAGCGGCGAAGAATTTGAGATGGTGGTTTAGAATCAGCGGTGACCGTAGTTACAGGGTTAGATTCTTCACCTCGCCCAGAATGACAATTTAGGGTTGGGTGGATAACCAGTGAATGCCTACTCCCATTCAATGGTGCCCGGCGGTTTGCTGGTGATGTCGTAGACCACCCGGTTCACGCCGGGGACTTCGTTGACGATGCGGCTGGAGATACGAGCCAGGACATCGTAGGGAAGGCGGACCCAATCCGCGGTCATGGCGTCTTGGCTGTTCACGGCCCGTATGGCGCAGACATATCCATAGGTCCTGTAGTCTCCCATGATTCCCACGGTTCGAGTGTCGCTCAAAACCGCGAAGCTTTGCCAAATCTGGTCGTAAAGATTGGCGGCCTTGATCTCGTCGATGACCACCCAATCGCATTCCCGCAGGATCTCCAAACGCTCCTTGGTAACTTCGCCGATGATCCGAATGGCTAATCCGGGACCTGGGAAAGGTTGCCGGTTGACTATTTCGGGAGGAAGGCCCAGTTCCAGGCCAACCTCCCGTACCTCATCTTTGAACAGGTACCTGATGGGTTCCACCAGCTTAAGTTTCATGTGCTCGGGCAGGCCGCCCACGTTGTGGTGGGTTTTGATGCGGACCGAGGCAGAATTTTCAGGGGTTTCGCTTTCTATGACGTCCGGATATAGCGTGCCCTGAGCCAGAAAGTCGGTTTTGCCCAACCGGGTCGCGGCCTCTTCAAAGACATGGATGAATTCCTCGCCGATCACCTTTCGCTTGGTCTCTGGATCGGTTACGCCGGCCAAGCGGTTTACGAACCGGTCAGAGGCGTCTTCGTATAACAGTTTGATGTCCAGATGCCGGTGAATCGTATCTTGGACCCGTTCCGCCTCCTCCAGCCTAAGCAAACCGTTGTTGACGAAGATGCAGGTTAGATTGTCGCCGATGGCCCGGTGCAGGAGAGCGGCAACCACCGCTGAATCAACACCGCCGGAAACGGCGCAGATCACCTTGCCATCTTTAACCTGGTCACGCACCCTGGCGATGGCCTCGGTCAGGAAGTTGCCGGGGGTCCATGTTCCCTGGCAATGGCAGGTCCGGAACAGGAAATTCTCCAGGATCGATGCGCCCAGTGGGGTGTGGTTTACTTCAGGATGGAATTGCAGGCCGAAGATGTTCTCGCTTATCTCCAGGGCGGCCACCGGGGAATTTTCCGTGTAGGCCAGTGTGGAAGACCCGGGAGGCAACTCTTCCACCCGGTCGCCATGGCTCATCCACACTTGGAAGGAAGGAGGCATGTCGTGGAATAATGAGAACTCTGAGCCGCCATCAGGACCCGTCCGTGGGCCACTCTGATGAAGGATCGCCGAACCGTATTCTTGCTTCTGCCCCGGCGTAACCTTGCCGCCCAGTTGATGGACCAGCGCCTGCATGCCGTAGCAGATCCCCAGCACCGGCAGTTTTCGCTCGAAGACCCAGTTGGGCACCGTGGGGGCGCCGGGATCGTAAACGCTGGCTGGCCCGCCGGAGAGGATAACGCCCTTGGGGTTTAGATGTTGGACATCGTCCCAGGTCGACGATGCGGACAGGATCTCTGAATAGACTTTTTGTTCCCGGATTCGGCGCGCAATCAGGTGGCTATATTGGGAGCCGAAGTCAATTACGGCTATAGCTTCTGTGACTGGGTGGGCGTCGGCAGGACGCGATTCCCCGGCCCGCGATTCAGACGATGCTGCGCCTTCGCCAGCTTGGGCGTCAACTTCCTCAAGGCTTTTAGCGATCTCAAGATATGCCGACACCTCCATATCGTCGCTGGCAGCTACCCCCCTACCCCTTGGCAACCTCTTCTTCGCCGTGGCAGCTCCTCCTGGGAAAGACGTGATGCTTGGCGTCATGCTTGAATCGTAGTCACCAAGCTCAATTATACATAATCTAGTTCACGGAGTGAAGGTCGTTTCTCGAAAAAATGGCTATCGCAGACCGGCGAAGAACCCGCTTGAAAAGCGCCTCTCTACAGGGGAAAACTCCCGCCGTCAGGCCCTTAGCCGGGGCTCTTACCGAATCTGTTTCATCGTTCCTTCCATGATATACTCGGCGATGTACCCGGCATAAAAACCAGTGGTGCGACGCTATGCGTTGGGTGGCACGTGGCCAAGCGAAAACATTGCCAAACCGATATCGATTTGGCCCTGAGACATTTACGGGCAGAGGGTGTAGTGGCCTTCCCAACCGACACCCTGTTTGGTCTGGGAGCGGACGTTTTTTCCCAACCGGCGCTGGAGAAGGTATTCGCCATCAAGGGCCGTCCGGAAGGGCAGGCGCTGCCCGTGTTGGTTTCTGGCTGGGACCAGGTAGGAATGGTTGCCGGCGAAATCTCCCAAATGGCGGAACGGTTGGCCAGCCGCTTTTGGCCTGGAGCGCTGACCCTGGTGCTGTGGCGTCTGTGCAAACTGCCTGATCTGGTTACCGGCGGCGGAGAAACCGTGGCGGTGAGAATGCCCAACCATCCCGTTCCGCTGGCCTTGACCGCCGGTCTTGGCAGGCCCATCACGGGCACCAGCGCCAACCGCAGCGGACAGGCCGACCTGCTGAGCCGCGAAGAGGTTGTGGACCATCTGGGTCACCGGGTCGATTACGTGGTCCGTTGCGGCCCGGTACCGGAAGGTGTCGCTTCTACCGTCATTGATTTGACCGCGGAAGAACCCAGGCTGTTACGCGAGGGAGCGTTGCCGTTCCACCTCGTAATGGAAACCTGAGATTTGGGCAGGTGATACAAACGATGTTGATTCCCATTCACCAGGTGTAAAACCATTCAATTCTCTTTACGGCGCGAAACCTATCGCCAAGCCCTGGAGCAGGAGCTAAAGGAGGTTTTCGCTTCCCGCCAAGGCTCCCTATACGATATGTTGCGCTATCACCTGGGCTGGATCGACCAACAGGGTCAGGCCCAAGATTCACCGTTGCCCTTAGCATTCCAACCAACCCTGGCGTTGGCCGTTTGCGATGCGCTGTCGGGAGGGGTGGATATGGCTTTGCCAGCGGCGGCCGGAGTGGAATTGGTCCGCAACTTCACTCTGATACATTCTGAAGTCCAGTCCGCCAGGGTGGAGTCTCAGGACCGTCCCAGCGTCTGGTGGGTATGGGGTCCGGCCCAGGCTATCAACGCCGGAGACGGCTTGCACGCCCTGGGGCGCACCACTATAATGCGCCTGGCTCAGCGGGGAGCGCCAGCCCAGCGTGTTTTACGGTCAGTACAGGCAATGGACCAGGCGTGCCTTTCGCTCTGTGAGGGCCAATACATGGAACTGGACTTCCAGGATAGACAATTGGTTACCGCCGACGCCTACTACGATATGGCCGGCCTCCGTTCAGGATCGTTGACGGGGTGTTCCGCCGAGCTGGGAGCCTTGGCCGTGGGAATCGAGGAGGCTGGGGAAGCGGTGTATGCGGGATTCAACGAAATGGGCCGCCTGCTGGGGATGGCCTGGCAGATCACCCGGGACGTGGCCGACATGTGGGGACAGCGCGGCGACGGTATGACCTCTAGCAACGCCCTGAACAAAAAGAAGAGCCTCCCTTTGATACACGCCATGGAAACCTCTCCGGTGGCGGGCAAGCGAGAGTTGGCCAACATCTATATCAAGCGGGTCCTAGAATCCAGCGACCTCTCCCGAATCGTCGAGATCCTGGACCAGGCGGGCTCACGGAAATTTGCGGAATCCAAGGCGCAGGAGTTCGCGGACCAGGCGATGGCGACTTCACACGTGGCGGGAGACGCGGCAGGACTGGAGCCGGGATCCAGGGAAGTTTTGGAAGGTGTGGCCCAGTGGGCCCTCGAGGGACCGGTCTGATGTCCAAGCGGACCCTTTCTTCGTTAAAACTTTCTGGAGATCTTTCCGGCGGGGCAACAGTCCTGGTCAGGGTGGATTTCAACATCCCCATTGAGCAGGGCATCGAGGTCATCGCTTCCTACGACCAGCGGCTGCGGGCCACCCTTCCCACCATCCGTTACCTGTTGGAAAACGGCTGCAAGGTGGTACTTTGTTCCCACCTGGGCAGACCCGGCGGCAAAGTGGTGGAGGGATTGCACCTGGGCCCGGTGGGTAACCGGTTGGCCACCCTGTTGGGGCAACCGGTGAAAAGCCTGCCCCAGTGCATTGGGCCGGAGGTGGAAAGGGAAGTGGCATCGGTGGCGCCGGGTGATGTCCTACTGCTGGAAAACCTTCGTTTTCATTCAGGGGAGGAAGCCAACGACCCCGAATTCGCCGAGGCTCTGGCCCGCACCGCCGATTGCTTCGTGATGGACGCATTCGCCGTATGCCACCGGGCCCATGCCTCCACAGTGGGCCTGCCGCCTCTGCTTCCTTCGGCCATGGGGATGCTGGTGGAACGAGAGGTGGACGCGCTGAGCAAAACACTTGAGATCGACGATGGAGCTAAGCCTTTAGCGGCTCTGTTGGGCGGCGCAAAGGTTGGTGACAAGATACTGATCTTGGAAAACCTGTTGGATAAGTTAGACCACCTATTCATTGGCGGCGGCATGTCGGTGACCTTCCTGCACGCCCTGGGTAACGCCACGGGGGCGTCATCGGTGGAGACGGACCGGCTGGATTTCGCCAGAGAAGTGATGGAGCGCGCCGACAAGGCAAACATCCAGGTCCACCTGCCCCAAGACCTGGTGGTGGCCGACCAGTTCGACCCCGATGCCCCCAATGTAAGAACGGTGGCGGCGGACGAAGTTCCCGACGGCTGGTTCATCATGGACGTTGGTGATGCCACGGCCCGTGAGTTCTCTCAACGATTGGCCCGTTGCAAGACCATCATCTGGAACGGTCCCTTGGGCGTGTTCGAGATGCCCAGGTTCAGCCAGGGCACCAGACTGGTGGCCAACGCCATCGCCGGATTGGTCGATGTCACCACCGTGGTGGGCGGCGGCTCCACGGCCGAGGCCATCGAAGAGCTAGGTCTGATGGACCGCATGACCCACGTATCTACAGGCGGCGGCGCCTCGTTGGAATTCATGGAGGGCAAGGAGTTGCCTGGCATAGCCGCCCTTCCGGACGAGATTCTGTCTGGTGATTAAGCGATTTTTTGGGTATAGTTCCCGCTAGTAGTGGGGTGAACCGTGATTGACCAAGAACAACTGCGCGACTGTTACGTATCCACGCCGTCCAAGATAATCATGCTGGTGGTCGACGGATTGGGCGGGCTGGCCCATCCCGATACAGGCCGGTCTGAATTGGAGACGGCCCATCTGCCCAACCTGGATGCCATGGCCCAAGAGAGCGCCTGTGGATTGACCACTCCAGTCATGCCCGGTGTCGCCCCAGGCAGTGGTCCCGGCCATCTGGCTCTATTTGGGTACGACCCGCTGAAACACTTTATAGGCCGTGGCGTCCTTGAGGCGCTGGGGATAGAAACCCCCTTGAATCCTGGCGACGTGGCGGCGCGGGGGAACTTTTGTCTGGTTGACGGAGATGGCCTGTTGGTGGACCGGCGGGCGGGACGGATCCCCACCGAATTCAGCGCTCCCCTGTGCGAAAAGTTAAACCGCATCCAGGTCCCCGGCGTAGAGTTGAATGTCTACCCGGTGCAAGACTACCGGTTTGTGCTGCGGCTGCGGGGAGAAGGGCTTTCCGAACGGATAACCGAGACCGACCCCCAGGTCATTGGCGTAAAACCGTTAACTGTAGAGGCCCTAGACCACCAGGCCGAACCCACGGCTGCCATGGTCAACGATTTCCTGGCCCAGGCCAAGCAACTGCTGGCTGAGGAAGAACGGGCAAATATGGTGATGCTTCGCGGTTTCGCCCAGCTTCCCAACCTGCCACCGATGGGCGATGTCTACCGCCTGAACCCGGCGGGCATCGCTGCCTACCCCATGTACCGGGGCCTGGCCACTGTTTCCGGCATGCGGGTGATCTCCACAGGCAAGACATTCGCCGACGAAGTGGAGACCCTGCACCAGAATTACAACGACCACGACTTCTTCTTCATCCACTACAAGCCCGCCGACGCCGCAGGAGAGGATGGCGACTTCGATGCCAAAGTGAAGCGCCTAGAAGAACTGGACCCGCTGATCCCGGAGATTCGGAAGTTGAATCCCGACGTGTTGCTGGTGGCGGGAGACCATGCTACCCCGGCGATCATGGCCAGCCACAGTTGGCATCCGGTGCCCTTCATGCTGCATTCCAAGCTCACCAGGGGCGAAGGCATCAAGTCCTTCGACGAACGCGCCTGTAGCCAAGGCTCCGTCGGTAGCATTCTGGCCACCCAGGTAATGCTCCTGGCCATGTCCCATGCGGGCAAATTGACCAAGTACGGCCCTTAAACCGGCGCCGCTTCTAGTTCAACCATTTCACCACTGTGAGGTAACCCCATGCCCAGTTCGATGGTTGCGGGAAACTGGAAAATGAACACCACCTTGGCCGAGGCCGTTGAACTGGCGGCTGGTATTAGAGCTGGCGCCGGGGGTTTGGCCAGTGTTGATATCGTCCTGTGCCCGCCCCATATCTCATTGAACGCGGTGGCGGATGCGATTAACGGGTCTGCGGTAAAAGTGGGTGCTCAAAACATGCACCATGAGGATTCCGGCGCGTTCACTGGAGAGGTTTCTCCGTTGATGTTAATGGGTATATGCGAGTATGTAATACTGGGCCATTCCGAACGCCGCCAGCTCTTCGGTGAAACGGATGACATCGTTAACCGCAAGGTCAAAGCGGCCTTCGCCCATGGTATCAAGCCCATCCTGTGCGTCGGCGAAACGCTGGAGCAGCGGGAGAGCGGGCGGGCCAGGGACGTGATCTCCCAGCAGATACGGGCTGGGCTGGCTGAAATAGATGACATAACTGGACTTGTGGTGGCTTACGAACCGGTGTGGGCCATCGGGACCGGCCAGGCCGCGACGCCGGAAGTAGCCGCGGAGGTCATGGGAGGGGCCCTGCGCGATTCCCTGAACAGCTTATTCGGCCCCGCCGCCACGGAGGTCCCTATGCTTTATGGCGGCAGCGTCAACGCCGGAAACGCGGAGAGCTTCGCTGCCCAAGACAGCATCCACGGCGCGTTGGTTGGAGGCGCTAGTCTCCAAGCCGAACCGTTCCTGGAAATCGCCCGGTTGATGGCCCAGAGCTAGAAAATCCTTCGAACGCCAATAAGGATGCCAATTAGCCGCCAAGAATTTGACGAAGGGAGCGCCAACATAACCATTCCTATCATGGAATATTTGGGTGTTCGCTGAGATGAGGCATTCACGGCCGACGAGATATTAGTGGCCCTGCTAGATGTCTACGGCCGCCGGGCGACAATCGCGGAGGTCATAAATTTTTTGGGAAATTTGGTCGATGAAGGCCGCAATGAAACCAGAGAGATAGCGGGGCTTCCGGGGATTCCAATGTATATAATGGTAAGTAGTGCAGGCTAGTCGTCCCGCTGGGGCATTTTGAAATGCCATTAACCAAGCGTCAATTTGAGTTGGGTGTCGACGAAGAAGGCGAAGAATTCATGCGCCGAGTTTACCAGTTTTTGTCTGCGCACCCAGAGTTGGCATACTCTCAAGACGAGATTCAAGAAATGATTCGAGCCCAAGATCCGTCCGCCGACGAAATCAAAGTCGAAAAAACTTTGGAAATGTTATCTGGGATAGGCGCGGTGGAAAAACGCCAGTTTGATTCTACCGGTTACCGTACGGATTACTTCGCGTTCTTGCAAGAGTTCGACACCGGCACCTGGATGTCAGCCAAGCATTCCAAACTCTGATTCCTCCCAGAATTTTCTTCCGCGCTTCTCGTCAATATGGATAGACTCATATTCATAGTGGGCCCCACCGGCGTGGGCAAAACTGATCTTGCCATAGATTTGGCTGGCCGTTATGCGGGCGAGATCATCGGCGCCGACAGCCGCCAGGTGTACCGCCACATGGACATCGGCACGGCCAAGCCGACGCTCCAGCAGCGAAGCCAGGTTCCCCATCACCTTCTCGACATCCTGGACCCAGACGAGAACTTCGATGTTGCCACATTCCTGTCCATGGCCCGCTCGGCCGCCGAAGATATCAGAAGCCGTAATCGTCTGCCGATCGTCGCCGGGGGCACCGGGCAGTATATCTGGGCATTGCACGGTGGCTGGGAAGTTCCCCAACCACCTCCAGACCCGAAATTTCGCCAAGCCAAGACGCTGGAGGCGGAACAGAAGGGCGCCGCTGTTCTGCATGAAGAATTAAAGGCCATCGACCCCCAGCGGGCGTCCCAGATCCATCCCCACAACGTCAGGCGGGTCATCCGCGCGTTGGAGATCCACCACGCCACCCAACGGCTGCCTTCCGAGGTGGCGGCCCGTTCCGGAGGCGGCTCCAACGCCCTGGTCATCGGCCTGACCATGGAGCGCCGGTCGCTGTACGAACGGATTGAACGCAGGGTCGACGACATGATGTCGGACGGCTTTTTAGACGAAGTGAAACGGCTGTTGGAAATGGGGATTACCGCTGGGACAGGGCCTATGTCCACCCTAGGATACCGGGAGCTCGGGCTATATTTGGGTGGTGCGATGACCTTGGATGAGGCGGTGCAACGCACCAAGACCCAGACCCACCGGCTGGCTCGCCGGCAATATTCCTGGTTCAAGCCCACTGACCCCACAGTCGAATGGCTGGACGCGGCCGCTCCCGATTTGCGGCAGCAAGCGTCTGACAAAGTAGAGCGGTATCTAGAAGTCAATGGCGCCTGTGATACAATTGCGCCGCAACCTTCTGGGAGATCAAGCAATGAGATTCACTAAAATGCAGGGCGCAGGCAATGATTACATTTACATTGACGCCCGCGGGCTCAGCGAGGATTGGCCAGAGCTATCCCGCAAGATGAGCGACCGGCATTTTGGAATTGGCGGCGACGGCATAATTTTGATTCTGGATTCCGATGTCGCCGACCTTAAGATGAGCATGTTCAACGCCGACGGCTCCGAAGGCGAAATGTGCGGCAATGGTATCCGCTGCTTTACTAAATACGCAATAGAGCACGAGATCGCTCATAATTTCGAAAGCGCGCTCAAGATAGAGACTCTGGCGGGCATCCGCACGGTAGAGCCAATTTATGCCGGCGGCAGCGTCACCGGCGCCAGGGTGGCCATGGGTGCTCCGGAATTTCGCCCCGCCGACATCCCAGTGGCATTAGACCCAGCCATCGCCAAAACGAGTTCCACCTCTCCCATACCGGTGACCAACTATCCGCTGAAGATCGAAGACCGCCAATTGGCTTTGACATTCGTATCCATGGGTAACCCCCATGCCGTGGCATTTATCGATGAGCCGGTGTTCGGTTACCCCCTGCATTCCATCGGCCCCAAGGTGGAGCGTCACCCCATGTTTCCCAGAAGGGTCAACTTTGAGATCGTTAACCTGAACGGCGGAGGCACCGTAACGGCGCGGGTTTGGGAGCGAGGGTGCGGCGAGACCATGGCATGTGGCACCGGAGCGTGCGCCATCGCGGTGGCGGCGCGGCTTCAAGGGCTAAACAACGCTCCGCTTGATATAAACCTGCCGGGTGGAACACTAACCATCAACTGGGATGGAGAAGGCGAAGTGTACTTGGAAGGACCTGCCGAAGAGGTCTTTAGCGGGGAGTGGGAGGTCTTGTGAGCAGCATTGGGGCCAAACGGCTCACTTTTGAGACCTGGCGGGCGCTGCCCGAGACCAAGCAGCGCTACGAGATAGTCGATGGAGTGATGCTAATGCCTCCGGGCCCGACCGCGGACCATCAATGGGGTTTGTCGGAGATTTTTCTAAGGCTACGGAGCTTCGTCGATGACAAGGGCCTTGGCGTAGTGTTGCCAGCGCCGCTGGACCTGCTGATTCAGCGGGATCCGTTGCGCACCCGTCAACCGGACATTCTATATTTAAGCGCTGAAAGGACCGGAATCAAGGGACGTGCTGAACTGCGAGGGCTACAGTTCCTGGAAGTTGCTCCCGACTTGGTGGTGGAGGTCCTTTCGCCTAGCAACAGCCGCCGCGATATCGAAAACAAGTTGGAGGACTACAGCCAAATAGGAGCGAGAGAGTGCTGGCTGGTGAGCCCCGAAGCAGAGACCGTCGAGGTCCTGAGACTCTCCGCTGATGAAGCTGCCTCTACCGCTATATTCGGAGTCGATGGTTCGCTAAGTTCCGAAATCCTTTTGGATTTCGTCCTGCCCATCCGAGAGATATTTGGATAACTTTATTGTATGTATAGACATTATCCGAGCAACTCATGAAATTCTCTGAACGGCTGGACAAGCTGGCGCCCTACCCCTTCGTGGAAATATCGCGCATCATCGCTGAGAAGCGGGCTGCGGGAGCCGACGTGGTTACCTTTGGCATCGGCGACCCCGACATTCCTACTCCTCAACCAATAATCGACCGGCTGTTGGCGGCTTCGGAAGTACCGGCCAACCACCGTTATCCAGAGACCGATGGACTGCCGGAACTTCGGCGGGCCATCGCCTATTGGTACGAAAACCGGTTCGGCGTGAAGCTGGACCCAGATAAGGAAGTCCTGCCGCTAATCGGAGCCAAAGAGGGCATCGGCCACGCCGCCTTCTGTTTCCTGGACCCTGGTGATCTGGCCCTGATACCAGATCCGGCATACCCGGTTTATGGAGTCGGGACCATGTTTGCCGGTGCAGAAAGCCACGTGATGCCTCTGTACGAGCGAAACGGCTGGCTGCCCGAATTGGATGCTATACCCCCCGACGTGGCCCGGGCCGCCAAGATCATGTGGCTGAACTATCCTAACAACCCCACCAGCGCGGTGGCCACGGATGAGGATTTCGCCTCGGCGATAGCCTATTGCCGGGACAACGACATCGCCCTGCTCCACGACGCCGCCTACAGCGAGGTGGGTTACGATGGTTATCAGCCAGGTAGTTTCCTGCAGATGGCCGGGTCATTGGACATAGGACTGGAATTCCACTCACTGTCCAAGACCTATAACATGACCGGTTGGCGCATCGGCATGGCGGTGGGCAATGCTGACATGATCAAGGCATTGTTCCAGATCAAAGCCAACTTGGATTCGGGTATACCGCAAGCCGTCCAGGAAATGGCCATGGAGGCCCTGACCGGCCCCCAAGATTGTGTGGCCGAAAACGTGGCCACTTACAAATGGCGGCGCGACCGGGTGATACAAGCCCTGACCGTCATGGGATTGAAGGTGGAGGTGCCCCGGGCAAGCCTTTATGTTTGGGCGCCGGTACCCGGAGGTTATACATCGGCCGAGTTCGCGGCCCGTCTTCTAGAAGACACGGATATCGTAGTCACCCCAGGAACCAGCTACGGCAAATACGGTGAAGGTTACATAAGGTTGTCCCTCACCACCCCTGATGAGCAGGTGGAGAAAGGATGCCGGCGCCTGGAAACCTGGAAGATACCGCCGGCCACCGGAGGATAAGCCCATCGCCAAAAGCATGGTGTCCACAAAACCTAAGCCCGAGCGAGCGATCTTGGTAGCTGTCGAAGTCAAGGGAAAGGAATCCCCATGGGGATTGGGCGACAGCCTAGGCGAGTTGAGCTACCTGGCGAAGACCGCCGGGGCCGAAGTGGTTGGCGAGATCAAGCAGCGGTCGGACCGTCTGACTTCAACCTATCTGGGAAAGGGGAAACTCGAGGAACTGAAAGAACTTATGGAGCAGCGCCATGGCGACGTGGCCATCTTCGACGACGAGTTGACTCCCGCCCAACAGAGAAACCTGGAAGACTCCCTTCAAGCTAAAGTCATAGACCGTACCGCTTTGATTCTAGATGTTTTCTCTCGCCACGCGCGGACCTACGAAGGAAAACTTCAAGTAGAGTTGGCCCAACACCAATACCTTCTTCCCCGGTTGGCGGGGCAATGGTCCCACTTGGAACGGCTGGGTGGCGGTATTGGCACCCGAGGCCCCGGAGAGACCCAGTTGGAGACAGACCGACGGTTGGTGCGTAACCGGATTCAGAAAATTACCGCGCAGTTGGAAGGCGTGCGCCGCCGAAGGACCCTTTATATGGGAAGGAGAAAAAAGGCCGGCATACCCAGTGCCACCCTGGTAGGGTACACCAACGCCGGCAAAAGCAGCCTGTTCAATGCCCTTAGCGACGCCAAAGTCACGGCGGCCGACCAACTTTTCTCGACTCTAGACCCGATCACCCGAAAGATCCACCTCCCCTCGGGCGGCGACCTTCTGCTATCCGACACCGTGGGATTCATCCAAAAGCTCTCCCCCAAGGTGGTTGCCGCTTTCCGGGCCACTTTGGAAGAGGCTTCTGAGTCTGATCTCTTACTCCACGTGGTTGATGTGACCCATCCCAAAGCCCCGGAGCAGACCCAGGTTGTAGAGGACACGTTGAAGGAATTGGGCCTGGCGGACCGTGCCCGGATCTTGGTTTTGAACAAAGTGGATCTGCTGGGAACCCAGGACGACGATTCCTCTGAGATGCCGGGACCTGGACTTCGCTCCCAACCAACGGTTCTGGTTTCGGCGGTCAAAGGTTGGAACCTGGACGTCTTGTTGCACCGGGTTGAGTCGTTGTTGATGGCCATCGACGGTCCAGCCCTGGTGGTTCAAGGCAACCGCTAAGGGCCGTCCCCCGCCGCGATTTCATCAACCCTGGGTCGCACAAGATATGTTATGTCAAACATCTCCGCCCGGCAGCGTTACATAACATCGAAGAAGGTTTGCTGGCGCACTCCACCTGGCCCGTAAATCCCCAACCAATCTGGCATGTACATTCTTGGCCCTCCACCGATATGCACACCTCCGAAGCCATTCTAATCATCAGTATGCCCGGAAACTCTGGCGTCTCCTGGCCGGAGTGAAATGAAAGGGCGCCCTGGTAATAATAGATTCGGCCGTCGGGTTTCACCTGGCTGGATTCCCGGTTGACCAAGCCGGCGTTTTCCGGCGGGAAAAGCCAAACTCCCATTTCCATCACCGTTCCGCCAATCGAGATAGCCGCCAGGGTTGGGTCAAGCTGGCCGTGGACCAATGCCATCTCCTGGTCCCAATTGGCATGATCGCCGAAGGACTCGGTGAACCAGTTTCCCTGGGCGGTGCCAGGCACGTCCTGCATCACCTGGCCGCAGTTGGGCGCCGCAGTGCGGAGTTGGCCGTTATAACCGCCAAATCGGGTAATCTGCACGGCCCTGGCCTGGGCCGTGCACCCGTCGAGGGGGCAGGTCTCGTGCAGCCCACATCCAGGTCTGAAAAGTTCCGGTCCGGATTTGCGAATGCCAGTGGCGGCGAACACAGGTTATAGGCTCCCAGGTCCAGGGCGGCGCTCACTTTGCCTCCGGTGGTCCCCAGAACGGTGTCCACCTTTATGTCAAGTTAGACCGGGTTTGGCAGACGTTCAGGAAGTTCTGGCATGAGTTAATCCCACGGGTGGCCGTAGTAGCGGCCGTGGCCTGAACGCCTCAGTTGGCCTGCATACCGCCCAAACGGGGTTGCGTGGCCGAAAGCGTCTCCCTATAATTGAGTATGTCCGCCATCAACACATAGAATATCAGGGCGGTTAGCTCAGTGGTTAGAGCGCCTCGTTCACACCGAGGAGGCCGGAGGTTCAAATCCTCCATCGCCCACCATACCGATTGGTTTCCCATTGATTGGCCGCCGAATCGGTTTCCGCGGCGGACCCCGATGGTTAAGGGGTCAGGCGACGGAATACCGGCGGACCCGGCAACCAGGGCGGACTGAGGAAACCCGGCGGAACAGAGCCGAGGTGGCGGAACGGCAGACGCGCTGCGTTCAGGGCGCAGTGTCCTTACGGATGTGTGGGTTCAAATCCCACTCTCGGCACCAAATAGCTTGCAGCAGCCAGCTTTCACGACCTAATTTTGTAGTGGAACACGGGTAGCTGACATTTAGAACTTGCGCTTGTAGCTCAGCGGATAGAGCGCTGCCCTGCGGAGGCAGAGGTCGTGGGTTCGAATCCCGCCAAGCGCACCATACCCCAACGGATGGTGGATGCCGCCGACAGAATAGGAGGAAGAAGCAGACGCCCGATGGCATGAAGCATCGTCAGCGAGGAGCGCATGGCCGAGGTATTCTTAACTCCTCTGGTTTTACGATGGGATCTGGTTCCGGAACAGGTCGATTCGGTTTAGCCTAACGGTCCTCGGAGTCAGTCAGTGTATCTTCGTGGTTCCAGGCATAACATTGACCCAGTTCCTATGGATCATTCGACAACCTACGCAATTTCAGCCTGGAGTAAGAGCGATGCGGTCAACAATTTGATGCCTTCATGACATTCTAGATGAAAACGGAGCCGAGTTATCTCGTTTATCTCATTCCCAAGGGCTGCCTGCTCCTGAGCATTGGAAATCCGGGGCATTCACCGAAGGTCCACGCCAACGCAGTGAACGCCGTTGGCCCGCCGGCGCCAAATACGTAAAAGTCAGTTTATGGACATGGATTGATTATCAAGGCTCGGGTGATCTGGAAAAATCATTTGATGGCTCCCCACAAGTTTGGCTTGACGATGTTTATGTAAAACGTTTGCGATCTGGCTAGGCCGAGACCAGATCGCCTAACGCCTGATCATCAGGGCAACTCCGGATATAGCCAAGGCGAAAACAGCTACGGCCAAGGCAAGAATCACCAATAATTGCGAGGCGTCTTCCCCTGAAGGGCCTGAAAGGCCCCGGCGGCCATCCCGCCCCGGTTCGCCTTCTGCTCCCTGGGAACCGGTTAGGCCTGCCGGTCCCGTCGCTCCATCAGCGCCTGCTGGGCCTGCGGCTTCCCTGGCTCCTGCAGCGCCTGCTGGTCCCGCTGGGCCTGAGTCTCCTGTTTCACCTTTGTCTCCCTTAACTCCTTTAGGGCCGGGCGGTCCAGCCTGCCCCACACATCTGGTTGAGGTTCAGTGTTTTCGAGAACGTACCCATTACTGAAAGGTGCCGTTTCGCCGTTGTAGGGCTGTCCGGCGGCATGCCGGATTTCTTGGGGGTCCCGCAACGCCAGAACCGCACCTTGAGTGATTTGAAGCCACGTCACAACCACGAGAGCAATCACCAGCGCCAAGGCTATTCGCGGAATGTGGAAATTCATTAGCCAAATACCGAGGCCGATCTGTAAGTGGCGCGTTGTGTTGTTCATTCAGTTACTCCAGATTCTCCACTGTTAGCAGGGCTCTGTTTCCAAACGGGAAAGAAGCTGTTCAGAGAGGGGTTGTCTCATCGCCTCCTCGTCGCCGAGAAGATAACTTCGAATGATTTGTGGCTATCAACCAACCCGTGGAATTCGAGTTTGACACGGCAAACTTCTGTATCTACAATTTCGTTGGTCAAAAAGGCGATCAATGGCAATCTTAATAGAGGGGGGAGTTATGGATCAAGAATCTGTGATGGATTTCCTGACTTTCAGGCGTATGATCACTCCGATTCTCGTCCAGATTGTATACTGGATAGCCACTCTTGCAGTGGTGGTCGCAGGGTTGGCTGGGCTAATCGTGGGTGACGACGCAGCGGGGCGATTGGTGGGCTTGCTAACCCTGATAATTGGCCCTCTGGTGGTTCGAATTTACGCCGAGATCTTCCTAGTGATATTCAGAATGAACGAGACCTTGACAGAAATTAAGAACAATAGCGCTCAGCGATGACGTAAGAACTCGAATTCCTCTGTGGTACGCAACCGCATCGCCCAGCCGCACGAAATCTCTTCCTTCTGACTCGCTGATAAGCACCGGCAACGGCCTTAATTGACATTGTTAAATTGGGTCGGTCCATTGATATAAGGCGTGATTGCTCGGTATTTGCAGCGCAGAACCGGAACGTCAAATCACCGGTGAATCCAAAAGGCGTAGCGTGAATTAATCAGGTCACGCCAGAGGAAAGCACGTCCGGTCCGCACCTTGGCCAGCAGCAACCGCCCCTCCGATCGAACCTCAACATCGAAGAAAAGCTCCGTCCCTATATCGGAGTAAAAGATCGAACAGGGCAATCACGATGCCTGCTCCGAAGAAGGCGGTGAAGTTTCAGGTTCTCGAGTTCGGCGCGAAGGTAAGTTCGGCATAGGAAGGCGTAGGCGCTGGAGCACCAAGGCTATTCGACCCGGACCGGACACACTGGGCTGGGACGGGCGTCCAGTAACCAGGAAACTCGCAACCAGCCCTGCCACCATGGCCAACAGCATATTCGTGATGCCGAAGGTCAAATAAGGGAAATGGTCACCTGTCTGGTCTACTATCCATTGACTATCAACCCAAGAGGCTAACGGTAATAGCGTAGAGCTAATAATCACGAAATTGGCCTCGTTCGGCCAAGGGAAATAGTCTCCGGCGGGAACCAGTATGATCCACACCGCGAGGGATAGGATTGTACCCGCCGCCAGGCCGGCACCTGCGCCCAAAAGCCACTTCCACGGACGCCCTTGATGGCTCGCCGCCCACGCCCCGCCGATAAAACCACCGGCGAGCAATGCCCCGTACCGGGTCACCGGCGCGAACCAAGATGCAAGCGACAGCAACAATATCACCACGAGAGCTATGGTTATGGCTGTACCAAACCGCATATGCGCGCTCCTATGGAGTTGCGCCGCTCAACCGATAGCTGGCTGTTAGCGACGCAGAGCCTCCGACTAACGCTTCGCCTTGCAAGACCCACCGGCCGCCTGATTTCCCGGTATCCAGAGGGCTCGCCAACCCCTCCGCTGCGGAGTGAACTAGATCATAGCTTCTCGGCAACGCCACCTCAAATTGCAGGGTGTCCCACAAAGGAGTCCAAGAAGCTTCGAAACTTACCTGGGGAAAGGCAAATTCGAGACGGTCTCTGGCCAGAATTGGAAAAGTGACTGAGGTGCTTTCATCCCGCCGGTCAATCCGTACCCGCTCTGGGTCTCGATACGGGACAAAGTACTGATGCAGGAACTCTTGGGCATCTTGCCGGGCGGCGACGACCACCTGAAAATCATCCTCAGAAATGGAGTTGCTGGGATATGAGACGATCACCTCACCGGAGTATGGACGCTGCAGGTCCACAAGTATTTGAGTTACCACGTCGCTGGATGGTTCCAGTATCTCCGGCCGCTGGAGAAAATTGTATACCCCTGATACGGCGAATATGGCCACGATACCTAGAAATCCGGCCCATATCCTCCAGTTCAACAGAGACCCCTCCTTATGAAGATTCGGTGCATATGCGATACGTTGAGTTGGGGCCCAGCTGCCCCAAAATCACAGCACTTACCGTCGTACGACGGGAGCTCCCAAGCCAGAAAGCTATCATTATCCTTTTTAGCAGCCTGGTCATCTTTTCCAGGTCTAACGCCACCAATTAAGCGGATCGAGCCATGCGGATTGGTGTGCGGGTCCGTGGGGACCCGATTGACCTTGAAGAGGGTCTAGAGCAACGTCCTCCCCCCATCGCCCAGGGAAACTAAGCCAGCCATGGGTGCCCGGACGGATCAAGACAGGCTCACCATAAGCTGAGACTGACGTGCCGTAGACGGATGATTTCTGGGCATCAGCCACCAGATTCCAAGGGATCAGAGCCGTCCCAGCATCCGAGCTGTGGTCGATTCCAAGGCCCGTGAAGGGCGTGCCGGCGGTACCGTAGTTCGCATGGGAGCCATTGGCCACGTATACCACGGGATGACCACCCACAGAAACAGAATTCCAGGGTAACTCTTCCCCCTTACGGTGGTGTCCGTAAAAAACAGCATCCGGTTGTACGTCGAGGCTCAGTATCGCTAACACGTCTGTCGTGGGGAATTCCAGTCGTATCTTCTCCCAATCTCCTTCGTGACGATTTACCCACGGGTTAAAGTAATAGAAGAACCAGTATTGCAACACCAGGCGTTGTTGTTGTCTATGGATTGCCGCATAAATGACAACATTCTCGTTTCCACCCGCCTCAATAAAGGCATTGCGGTAGGTCTCCAATAGCTTCTTGGTGGTGATGAAGCGCCCTTACCGATGGCGGCTGGGGACCTGGATTCGAGGACCCCTTCTACCTTCGGCGAAGGCGTGGCCGTTCTTTTCTTCTTTTCCTCCCGGGCCATCCGGACGGTATTTGAAGAAAATTCGCACACCTCGAGAGGGGATGTCCAAGGAGCGCGCCAGGGAAACGTAAAGGGCGGCGAAGTCTGTACAGTCCCCATGGCCGGCGTCCAGGATTTCGAAGTCACTGCCGAAATCACTGTCGCCCAGGTCGTACGTCAGCAGGTTGTTTTTGACGGTCTTGGCCAAGACCTCCGCTGCCTCGCGAGGGGCATCCTCAATGTAGCCGGATTAGAGGGGAGCCTGGAGATCATACGCCGTCATGGGCGTAGAGGGCGAACGCCATTACGTTGGCGTAAAACCAACCGTAGATTTCCTTTTCTTTAGCCGCGAGTTTTACCGGGTCCACCTCTGCCAGAGCGTCGGTGATGCGCTGCTCCATCCACGGGTGCTCGGTGCCGTAGCTGAAGGTCGAATTCTTGAGGTAGGTGGAGGCGCCGATGATGGGAGTCAACCGTTGGCTGACGGTGTGACAGGTGACTCCCTGGTATTGCCGGGTGATCAACGACGGCCGGATGGTGGCATAAGGAACGATTTGGATCTTCACGTCGATATCGATGTCTTCCCAGTACATAGCAACCGCTTCGCAAGCCTCCACTTCGGCAGGCGCGCGTCGGATCGCCGGAGTGAGGGTTATTTGGAAGCCATCAGGGTAACCGGCTTCGACCAGTAATTCCTTGGCTCGTACTGGGTCGTATTCGTGTACCCAGCGGGGATCGGCCTTACTTTCGTGGCCCATCCAGTCTCTCAGGTACAGGACGTTTCCGAAGCCAGCCAACAACTCGTCAACGATGGCCTGGCGGTCGATGGCGATGGCCATGGCCTTTTTGACCATCACGGCCTTGGCCCATTCCGCTGAATCAGGGTCTTCGTCGCAAGAAACCCAGGCGTTATTACAGTCCAGCTTGTCGTAGGGATTGCCATCCTTGTCGGTCCCGTAGGTCTGGCCGTAGATGTTCAAGCCGGCCTGACCCGGCGTTTGGCCAGGAAACAATCGTGGCGCCCTCCATGGCCTCAACGATGGGGATGGTGTCGAAGGACATTTGAAAGATATCCAGGACTCCCACCTGGAATCCAGCAACCCGGGCGGACTCTTCAGGAATGGTCCATAGGACCAACTCGTCGAAGAATGGGGTCTGCCGCCAGTGGTCCTGGACCGCCTCAAAACGCCAGAAATTACCATTGGAGAATTCTTTGATCTCCCAGGGCCCCGTCATGGCGATGTCCTTGCTGGCTACTTCGGCGGTTAACTCATCCGACTGTTTCTTGCTTACGATGGAAGTGCTGAGTCCACCTAGACCGCGCATGAACTCAAATGCCCGCTCCGGAATCCAGGGCTCGCCGGTGTTCACTTCGACGGTGTAGTCATCGATGATTGTCTGGGAGCCGCCGGTTTTGCCGGTCCAATAGGCTCCGATTATCCCAGACCTGGCGTTGAGAGCGCCTTCGTGGTACTGCTGAAAGGAATACAGGACGTCTTCAATCGTCAAATTTCCATAGCCCTTTTGGAACTCGACGTCGTCCCTGATCTTCCAAGTCCAGGTAAGGAAGTCGGGGGCTATGCTCCACTCGGTGGCCAGATACGGTCCGGGTGAAAGGTCCGGATTGATCGTGACCATCGCCTCGCCGGCGGTAACGGCAACATACTGGTAACGCGGGCTGGAGATAAACCTTGGATGCCCCTCGAAAATGCCTGTCTCAACCACACCATAGTTGATGGTGCCGGCGGGCCTGGTACCAAATGTAGGCGTTGCCGTTGGCTTCACCGCCGGCACGGCGGTAGGGGCGACAGGCACAGCCGTTGCCGGTCGCGGCGCCACGGTTGCTGGTGGCGCGACCGTAGCCCTGACCACGGTTGGATTGGGAGTAGGTGTGGATCTGGCCCGGACCCGCAGACTCAGCGGCCGGTCGGGAGCCAGGTAATCCTCCACGTCCGTGCCACAGGCTGTTGCTTCCACGGTCGTACATCAGCTTGTTGCTGCGATAAAGCATGCCCGAGGTGCCGAATTCAAGGACCTCACCATCAACCTGCCTGGAATACACGATTCCAGAGCCACATAGTGT
>DAOUHE010000249.1:0-3294 GCA_034428715.1 Dehalococcoidia bacterium
ACGCCGCCTGTTGAATCACCCTCTATGAGCCTCTGGCCGAACTAATCCTCGATTACGGAGTCATTATCAGCCCTGACGTAAACCGTTACCGTCTGCGGGGTCGCCTGAGTTTCGCAATTTTCTCTACGGCTCGAAGATCCGTCCCACAGGAATCTGAGGACGCCTAGGGTGCGTTCCCACAGGAATCCGATGGCCCGGCGCAGCTTTCCCGGGTTTTTATCCCGTCGGCGGTCTCGCTGTTTTCGCTGTTTTCGCTCGGGTATCTCGGCTGGAGGCCTGTTGGCCGGCGGCGCTGGTTTGCTGGAGCCAAAGCATTTGGGACAGTGGACTGGACGGCCGTCAGACATCGTCCAGAGCGTCTACAGGCAGGTTGGGATTCAGTGCGACGAGGGCATCCCGCAGCCTGCGCTCGACAACCACCTGTCCGTAGTCGTGTCGTTCTGCGTTGGGCGTTTCTGGAGCAATGCCCGGACCATGAGCTACAGCCCAGCCGAGTTCCTGTAGCCACGATAGCGCTGCCGCTTCAACGTCGGCTTCGGCGATGGTGGTCATGTTGCCCTTAGCAGCCTCTCCACCTCATCGGGACGTGACCAACGGGCAATTTCTGAATATCCATCAACTAAACTGAAGTCCTCAGGGCGCCAAACGTCTCCCGTATCGTCAAATAGTGAAACGAAGGCCAGACTAGGCTGGTTGGCCTTAAGATGAATCAGGTCCACGCATCCAGCCAGAACATGTTCAGCCACCCTATGGGCAGCCCCCTGTGACCCAGTGCTCAAGAGAAAGACTAGTGAGGTCCGGTTATCCGTTCGTGTCTCAAAATCGACCGTCCAGTTTCGTGTGGAACGGCCCTGTTTCTGCACATGGCGCTCAAAGGGGATCTGTTTCTCGCGCAGCCATTCGTCCACTTCGTCAGCTGTATTCTGTAATGATTGGCTGCGCAACGTAAACCACAGGTCGGAGACTCGCACGGCCGCCTGAGCGACGCGAAGCACCGATTCTCCCACCGCGTCCTTGGCTATCGGCCGAAGTACCAGCTGGTCTTGGAACAGCTCTATACGAAGCGTTTGGCATATGTCCTGGAGCAGGATATGCTGTTTGGGTGAACGTTGCCGGCTTACTGACTGCAACCCAAGCCAGCCCAGCGCGTCCCCAAAGTCCGTGATGGTGTAACCATTGCTGCGCTGGAGAACGAAGACGTCAACAACACCGCCGTCCGGGTACAGCATGGGGGTTCGGACTCGCACCCCTTCTTGCGGAGCGGGCGAACAGACGAACAGAGGAGACAACGTCGCGGCAATCGATGCACATAGCTCAGAAGAGCTCATAGCAAAAACCTCCCTTGCACTGCTGGCTGGGACATCGTCCCCGAATGCGTCAATTTCGCTTCAGTGCAGAACTGACGCCACACTTCTAGCGGCCGGTTCCAGGGTTCAGTGATGTCCTCCGGCACATAGGCCCATTTGTCCCTGCTGCCCGGCACCCAGTAGTTCTTGTGCTTCTCCCCCACGAATTCCTCATCAGGGTTCTGATGCTCGGCCCCCAAATCGAGGCCGTAGATTCGGCCCACGCTCCGGTGGACGATGGCATAAGACAACTTACCGGACAGCGGATTGTACCAGCCCTTCACGAATATGGCATATCCTTCATTGGAATCGACATCGATTCGGAACTGCCGGGCCGGTAAGTTGGGGCCGCCTTCCCAGAAGATGTTTTCAGCGATGATCTTGGTGGTGTCATTAATGATGTTGTCGTATTCCTGTTGACTCAAGGTCATACCGCCACCTCCCCCGACACCAGCTTCGGCAGCAGCGAGTCACGCTGGGTGGCCAGAGCGCGAGATTCCTTCAGGTTGTTAAAGATGCGCGCCATAACTGGTTCTACCATCGCTTCAGATGAATCTTGTCCATTTTCGCCCTCTCTGCCACAGAAATAATACCAGACCGATTAGGGAGATGTGTGCAGCAGGAGACAGAGCGGGCGCGCTGGCCCGCCACCTGGCGGTCCGCATGAGGAGAAGGGCAACGAATGGCTGAAGGCGGGGGGGGGGGGCGCGTCGATGTGGAAACGGGGGCTGTGTGGACGGTGTGAGTCCAAGGTGATGCTAGTGCTCGAAGATCCGTTTCCACAGGAATCTGAGGGGGTCGAAGATCCGTTTCCACAGGGACCCGAGGGGCCGGCGTAGCTTTCCTGGGGTTTCATCCCGCCGGTGGGTTTGCTGTTTCCGCTCCAGTATTTCAGCTGGGGGCCTGCTGGCGGCCGCCGGCGCGGGCTTGCTGGAGCCAAAGCATTTGGGACAGCGGATCAGACGGCCGTCAGAGAACCGTATGATTTCGCCGTGGCCCAGGCACATATCGCAGGTGGCACCGGTCAACTTGATTTCTCCTCGTTCGCTAGCTTTGTGTTCCCCCGCTCCTGTTCTTCGGCCCGGCCGGCGTGAACACCAGGGTGATTGTCCCATGGCGGTCTTTTGTGAAGGTTTCCACGCTGGACTCTGGGTACCCCATCACTCCGGGGTCGAAGCGCTGCACGTGGTCTGACAGAGCCTGCTTGAAGGCGCTCTCCCTGCCGTCCAGGATTCCGGTCGCCAGGTAATCCATGCGCTCCTGGAAGAGTCTCCGTTCATGCTTCAGATCCTCCCACTCGGCGAAGGCATCCTCGTTCACGCTGCCGTCGTAGTAGGCGTCGTGAAGGATGTCGGCCAGTTCTGCGTGGTTCATCTGAAACCTGGGGGTGTACTGGATGTGGGCGTCGTATTCGTTGTCTCCGCCGATGAAAAGCTCGGCCTCAAATGTGAGAGTTTCCATCTCCGGGTTCTGCGGAAACCTCATCGTTGCGTGGATGCTGTTCTGGACGGTTATCGCCTCGTTCGAGTCCTCTATCTGGAACTCGACGTCCGCGTAGGGAATGGCGGGGGTTTCGTCGTGCAGGACGGGGCTGTAGGGCAGGTTGGCGTGGCGGATCGCCAGCGCGGCGCTGATCATGGAGGACTTCCCGAAGTCGTCTGTCAGCGTTATCTTGGTTTTCCCGTTCCCGGGGTCCGGCGAATTGAATAGTTCCAGCGTGATATCCTTCTCCATTTTTCCTCTCTTTTCTGTTAAAGGGTTTCGGCTAAAGCGTTTTCGTGTCCGGTTAGTCCCGCAGGCCCAGCGCCTCCATGAGTTCATCCCATTCACGCTGGCCGATTCCGGATCCGGGGCGCATCTTTTCAACTGCCGTGAGTTGCATGCTGACCAGTCTCCGCACCATCTGGATTGCTTGGCTTGAGAGCGTGCGGGCGTTGAGCCGGTAGTC
>DAOUHE010000250.1:0-2813 GCA_034428715.1 Dehalococcoidia bacterium
GACCAGATCCTTGCCTCGCAGGCTTTTGATTTTGAGCTAGATGACGACCCGGATGTGGAACGCATCCTCATGAGTTTGTCACTCCTAGCGGGTAACGAGTTTCTGACCGCCGAGCAGAGAAAGCAAGCAGAAGATTATTTGGTCGGTTATTTGGCCGGGTTATGACAATTCGCCTCGGCGATGTCATACCCGCAAGGCTACCGAGTGTTAAGCTTAGCCCCGCCGACAGGCGCTACTTTGAGAGGTGAATTGCTTATGGCTCACACCCGTCATCATCCTCACCTACAGACTGGAGATGAGCAACAGGGAGCACGTCGGAGCGCCGCGTTTATCCTGGGAGGATTAACCGGCGGCCACGGAGTTTTCCACTGGTTTACCCAGAGCTTCATCGTTATGCTCCCCGAAGTGAGAGAGACTTTTGCTCTTACCGGAGTGCAGGTAGGTGCGATCAACTCGGCTAGAGAAGTCGTGTCTGGATTGGTTTCCCTGCCCGGCGGAGTGGTTACCGACATGCTGCGCCGTCATTGGGGATTGGTGCTGGCCGCCTGCATGGCCCTCTTCGGTTTGGGGTGGCTGATAATGGGTTTTTCACCCATTTACCCCATTTTGTTACTGGGCATGGGCGTCGTAGCCATGTCGTCTTCAATTTGGCATCTTCCAGCCATTTCCGCCCTGTCTCAGCACTTTTCCCACCGCCGCGGCTCCGCTCTTTCCGTCCACGGCGTTGGTGGTAACGTCGGTGACGTGGCGGCGCCGCTGGTGACCGGGTTTCTGTTGGCGACTTTCGCATGGCAAGAGATCATCAAGATTTACGCCGTCATACCTCTGTTTCTGGCGTTCCTGGTGTTCTGGGCCTTCCGGGATATTGGCCGCGGCGGCGATGGCCAACAAAACCAGGTCGATCTTGAGGCCCAGATTGCCGAGACTAAGCGAGTGCTCCGTATTCCCAAACTCTGGGCGATAATGTTAGTTGCGGGACTGCGGGGCATGGCTTTCATTAGCTTTTTGACCTTTTTGCCCTTGTATCTCACCGATGAATTGAGCCTTAGCGTTCAGTCCCGGGGGATCCACATCGCCCTGGTTACTCTGGTGGGCATTCTCTTCACTCCCATCATGGGCTACCTCTCAGACCGAATCGGCAGAAAAACGGTTCTGGTACCGGGAATGTTGCTGTTGTCCATCCTGACCATGCTCCTGGTACCTTATGGTTATGGAATCGGTCTCATCATCATATTGGCGCTGCTGGGAACTTTTTTGTTCAGCGACCAACCTATCCTGACCGCTGCGGCCCTGGACATTGTCGGGGAAGGAGTCGCTGCTACCACCCTGGGGGCACTCTCCTTCTCCCGATTCGTGCTTAGCGCAGCCTCTCCGTTGATCGCCGGAGCTCTGTACGAGGCCAACCTGGACTACACCTTCTACTACACCGCCGGGCTTTTTGCGTTGGCGACCCTGATTTTGCTGCTGATTCCCATGCCCAAAACCCAAAGAGGAACTGAAGCCGGTAATCCTGGCCCTGATAATCCCGGCCACCAAGGGGAGGCTGAAGCCGGTTCCCATCACCCTCATGGTGAAGGGAGCTGAGAACCCATAACAGAATGATTTTCAGGTCCTTGCGAGGAGTCTCGATTCTATCGGGACGACGAAGCAATCCCAGAGGGGCTAGATTGCTTCGCTTCGCTCGCAATGACATCGGTTATCTGGTTAGAGGCTCTAAGACCATCAATATTCGCATCGCCTTCAGCCTCTCTAAAATCCCGCGATCGGCGGATAATTCATTTTTAGTGATCTAAGGAGTTTTCTGGATGGCTATCAACACTGTAGCGATACTGAGTCCGGGAGATATGGGGCACGCCGTAGGCCGGCTACTGCGGGAGCACGAGCTAAAAGTCGTCACCTGTTTGACCGGCCGCAGCGAACGAACCAAGGCTCTCGCCCAGCAGGCAGGCATCGCCGATGTGCCCGACCTGAACGACCTGGTACAGCAGTCGGACCTGGTTATGTCAATCACCGTATCCGAAGCAGTGCCTCAGGTTTGCCGGCAGGTGGCGGACGCCATTCGGGCCACCCGCCACGACATCTTGTTCGCCGAATGCAACGCCATAGCCCCCAGCAAGGCCAAGGCGATGGCGCCGATTATTTCCGAAGCCGGCGGACGCTTCTTGGATGTATCCATCATCGGCGGTCCTCCCCGCAACGGCAGCAGCCCCCGGTTCTACACCTCCGGAGAGCACGCGACCGAGTTTGAGGAGATGGCCGGGTTCGGTCTGGATGTGAGAAACATCGGGCCAAATATCGGGCATGCTTCCGGCATCAAGATGTGCTACGCAGCCATGACTAAAGGCACTGCGGCCCTGCATACCGAACTGCTGATGGCCGCCCAGCTTATGGGCCTTTTCCAGCCTCTGCGGGACGAGTTTCAATCCGGCCAGGGGGCGGTTTACCAGAGAATGGAGCGAGGGATCCCAGGGATGCCCGCCAAATCGCGCCGCTGGATTAGCGAGATGCAGGAGATAGAAGCAACCTTCGGCCAGTTGGGCATGACCCCCCATATTCTGGAAGGGGTGGCGGACATGTACCGCCTGGTGGGCGACACTCCGCTGCGCGAAGAGACGCCTGAGTCCCGGGATCGGGAGAGGTCGTTAGAGGAAACGATTCGTCTTTTGGCGGAAGCCTTGAGGCAGCCCTAGAAGTCTGGCCGGAAAGCCATTGGCCGGGTTTCGCGCTACGCCAGACAGACGTATTATAGTCTTATTTGGCATGATAGTGTCTGTAATACGGTTCAAGAACCCACAGTTACATCGACAATCGTC
>DAOUHE010000251.1:0-6751 GCA_034428715.1 Dehalococcoidia bacterium
GGCTTTTATGCAGTTTTGCGTGTCTTGCGAAGTTTGTCCATTCCCAGGGTTGCTTGGGGGGCCTGCATCACGTGAAGAGCCTGCCCCGGGGACACCCGGGGACCGCAGTTGGGATGAGGACGTCCACACACTGCGCCGTCTGGGGGTGGGGGAGGTATAGGCCACCCTGGTCAACACCGGACTGAACGCCCTGCGCCTGGAAGGATGGTTTTCTCCCCAGATGTCCATGCCCCTGCGAGCCAAGACTTGCGCCTTCCGCCCAACGCAGACCATCGCCCGACTATACGGGCGAGCTTCCTGACTTTGCAATCGTCCTGTTGCAAGGCCAGCCCCTCCTTGACAATGAAGTAATCCCGGTTGTTTGCGATGGCTGTCGGCCCTAAACATCGAACCTTTCCTCGGCGTAAGGACCCATTCCGTCCAGTATGTTCTTAACGGTACCCGGTGCGCATCCCATCTTTTCGGCGATCTTTCTGAGACTGGCCCCTTTTTTCCTCATTTTTCGACACTCGAGAACTTTATGTTCGTCCAAGGCGCGTGGGCGTCCGACCGCCTTTGTGAAAGGTCTTGCGCTGTCCTTGGTTGGTCTCGGGGTCACAACTTTGACGCCCTGCCAGGACAGTATGATTCTCAGAAACAAGTCTAAATGTAGGTACAAATATTGCAGGTGGGAATCGCCCTGCCAGGGCCCCGGTGTGATGTAGACCTTATCACCAGGGTTGAGCTTTTTTGAAAGGGATTGCCAACCTGGTCGAACCTCAAAAGGCGACCCGACAATATCGGTGAATATGAGCTCTCCCTTAACGTTGTTCTTGCGCAACGTCTGGATCTGGATGTCCAGCATTTGGGAGGCTTCGTTAGAGTGTTCTACCCAGGCGTAGCCATAAACGGCGGGGGACTGGGTTAGGTTGGTCTCCTGGTCTTGCATTCGGCTTCCCCCACGGTGATAAAAACACCGGAGGGTAGGACTGTCAACCGGGAAGCGCAGGATGGGGCCGCCGGGTTCTCTTATTCAGTTGATAAGGCCGCGGACCTCGAACTATGTCAGCCGGTTGTTTGAGGACTATAGGGTGCTCATCCTCGCCCATGTCCAAATGCTGGATTCTATGGTGGCTATTCCGCACCAATAGGTCCTTTGCCCGTGGGCAAGGGGCCGTTTACCTTCAAGATAGACATGATGAATAACCAGGAATAAGACACTGTGCCCGAGTCCCGCGGAGAACCTGGCGGCCTGAGGTATGGCTGCCCGCGGGTGTCAGATTGCCGGCCCGTCTGACCGTGAGCCAGAAGGAATACTGCCGCCGGGCCATCGGCACCAGCCGGTTCTGCTACAACCTGGCCGCCGCCACTCACCGGTTCCACCGGTCAACCGCCTGCCCTGGCCATTCTGGTGGGACATCTAAAAGGGTTTCAACACCTGCAAGCGCGAGGACTACCCCTTCATCTCCCAGGTCTCGTCCAGGGTCCCTGAGGGTCCCTCCATGGACTTTGGAAGGGCCTTGGCCAACTTTCGGAACCCAGCGATGAGGGCCAGAGTTCCCAGGTTGAAGCGCAGGAAGCTCACCGGATCAGGATCCTTCCGTGCCGGCGTCAGCGTCAACCAGATCCGATACAAAGGAAAGTGTCGGATCGCAACTCCCGGGACTCGGGTCCGTCAAGTTGGCCTTCACCCTGCCGAGAAGCGTTTGCTACGACTCCCACGTCAAGCTGGAGAACGGACGGTGGTAGATCTGCGCGAAGATGGGGAGACCACCTGAGCCAAGACTGGAGAAGGATGATCGGCAGGTTGACGCCGGCGACACCGGAATCAACCCTCTGGGCACCGACTCCGACGGCCAAGTATACGAGAGTCCCAGGGCTGGCTACCCGGTGGAGAGGAAGCTTCGGAGATCGCAGAGGGCTTAAACCCGCAGTACCCCCGGTCTTCGGGGATGGTGGGAATCCCAGCGGAAGATCGACCGTTGTCACCGGAAAATCCGAGAGCTGAGATCAAACGCCCAACACCAGATGACCAGCGCCGTGACCAAGAAGTTCCGGGAAGTCGTCATTGAGGACTAGAACGTAGAGGACTAGAACGTAGCCGACATGATGTACGGCAGGACCCCAAAGGTCTCGCCGACGCCGGGATGGGCGAACCGAAGCGGCAGTTGCTCAACAAGGGTCTATGGAGGCACACGACCGTGACGCTGGCTCCCACCCGGTATCCCAGCAGCGAGACCTGAAACGTTTACGGGGCCGTGAACGGGAAACTCAAGAGGGAATGGACGCGGACATCGGAGATTGGAGACCACAGATGCCCGGAATCTGACGCGGCAATCACCCTGAGAAACCTACTGCCCCTAGGCAGGGTGCCGACGCTCCGCGAAGGACCGGCTCTGGTCATCCCGAACCGGGAGGTGGAAACCGATCCGGCAACCCGCATGAGTTCTACGGAACTGGCTGCGGAAGACCGGAGAACAGCAATGGTAGCCCTGCTGGACTGACAACACCGCCTGTGTGCTGGCATATCGCAACCACGCCTTAAATCCGGGACAACACAGAAATACTCTAGCGCCGCCCAGTTAACCCGAGCGATGGATGAGCTGAGACTTCAGTTTATCCATCGCTCTGTCGCTGCAGGCCAAGAGACGGGTGGAGCGTATTGCGAACACCTTCCAGAACCGGCTGTCGCCGGACCGCGTCTCGCAGGCGCGTCCAGCACGGCACAGAGGCTACCAGGGTGCTGCAGACCTTTCTTCCCCGTTTCGACGAGCAGTTCGGGATGCCAGCGCGTCAAACGGAAGCTGCGTACTGTCCGCCGGCCCAAGCTCGCAACGGAGTCCACCAACCTGCTTTTGCCACAAGAAACCAGCCCCATCAACGACAGTGGGCGTGGCTGAGGGAGGTGTCCATCTGGAGCATTCCCAGGGAGTTGAGGATGATCAAAACCTGGTCAGGAAGTATCTGGGCGGCCAACGATCCAGTGGTGGTGGGGACTGTCGACAGGTCCGGTCCCTAACCGTCTGGTACCAGACTAATCGACGAGAATGGGCATTTTTCTTGACCAACGCCATTTTTGGCTCAGTTTAAGCCCGTTATTAACAGGTGTTCAAAAACCCGTGATTTTACGGCAAAATCGTACACACTTGGAAGTGTAACTCCCCAGTAAATCGATGTGCAACAATTATTTTTGTAACAATCGGGCTTGCGTGCATCGAAGGCACGGCTGACTATTAAGCAAGATGATACCCCACCCCCGGGGCTGAGCTGAAAGCGAGAGGAGTAGGGCGAGATGGACCCAAGCCAATTTCTGGCTGCCCTTTGGGGCGAGAACCCGCCCGGCATGGTGAATGTCTTCACTTTGCCAGAGAGAAAGTCCTCCTGGTACTCGGAACTCACATCCGTCAACCGGGACATGCAGCAACACCTCCACGAGGAGGTCTACACGGGTGTCGCCCTGGCCCGCAATCTGGGAGGCCGGTTCAACACCCAGCGGCGGGTTAAGGAGGTGGACGCCGCCGCCATACCGGGCGTGTGGGCCGACATCGACGTTTTCTACCAAGTTCACAAGAAGAAGGAAAACCTTCCGCCGACGGCCGAGGCGGCCCAGGAGGTCATGGCCGAGCTCCCCTACGAGCCCACGCTGATCGTGGACAGCGGCCACGGGCTCCAGTATTGGTGGCTGCTGGAGAACCCCTGGGTTTTCAGCGGACAGAAGGAGTGGGAGCAGGCCCGCCGCGTCACCCAGTGGTGGCATAAGTCCATCAATGACCTTTTTGAGGATAAGGGCTGGGCCGCCGACTCAGTCTTCGACCTAAGCCGAATCATGCGAGTCCCGGGGACATGGAACAACAAGGACCCCGGAGACCGAAAACCGGTCGTCGCGATCAAAACCGACGGGCCCCGGTTCACCATCGAGGACTTTCTGGGGCTGGTCCCGCCGGACTTCGTGGCGTCTCCCCCTGTGGCCGAGCAAGTCGCAACTGGAGGGTCCCGCGCCGGGACGAAGGGCCTTGAGTCCAAGGTAGCCACCGCCTACCACAGCGAGCTCACCATTGCCTCCGACGCCCAGCCCAACCCGGTGCGGCTCGAGGCATTTCTAAAGGCTGACCCCAAGTTCCGGTTGACTTGGGAGCGGAAGCGCAGCGACCTGCGCGACCAGTCGGCATCCGGCCACAACATGTCCATCGCGTGCTACTGCGTCCGGGCGGGCTGGCCCGACCAGGATGTGGTGAACGCGATGGTCTACTGGCGGGCCCTGCACAAGGAGGACTTGAAGTTGCGGGGCTCCTACTATGCACGCACACTGGCCAAGGCCAAGCGGTTCATCGAGGAAAACCGCAGCGGCCGTCCGCCTGTCGACTCGGTGTCAAAAACCTCCCAGCGAGAGGAACCTGGGGGCGAGTCAGTCTCTGACCCGAAGGAGCGACTACAGAGAGTCCGTTTGACGAACGACGAAGGACAGAATATCGAAGACTGCGTCCTCGCTGTAAAACTGTCGAACGACCCGCCCACCCTTTTGTCGATATCGGACGGCAAAGGCATCGGGGTGATTACCAGCCCTAATGGGAAAATTGGAATGGAGTATTGTGCCGCTGAGCGAACGCACCTGGAAATCATTCGGCTGGTCCAGTTTACCAAAGTTACCGGGAAGGGAATCGAGGTGCCCGCCACCCCCGCCGTCACGTTGATGAACCTCCTGCATCGCGCCTTACCCCCGGAGATCCCCCCGTTTAACGGATTCAAACGGACGCCGTTTCTATGGGATGGGTCGCTCGTCACAAGCGCTGGGTACCATGCCGAGAGCGGGTACTACGTAGATGTCCCCGCAGGCTTGAACCTTGACTTATCGGTCGAATCTGCCCTGGCCGTCATCGATGAATTCTTCGGAGGCTTTCCGTTTCAGGGACTCGCCGACAAGGCGAACGCGTATTCGTTCATTTTGGGATTCCCTCTCAAACCTCTCGGAAACGCCCCTGGGATTTTCGTCGACAAGCCCGCCTCGCAGACGGGAGCCACCCTGCTGTGTCGATGCCTGGCCTGGGTTATCTCGGGCAGGACTCCGGTTCTGGTCACCCAGGGACGGAGTGTCGGCGAGCTGGACAAACGGCTGATCACGAAGCTCAAAAACCAACCAGACTCGATCATTCTTGATAACCTCAACGGGCAACTGGAGTCGGATATGGTGGCTTCGGGGATGACCGACGATTTTTTCGGTAGCCGACTCCTCAGTGTCAACGAAGACGCCCTGGTCCTTACTCGGTCCCTCGGTTTGATGTTCACTGGAAACAACTTAACCGCTACACGAGAACTGCAGAATCGGTGCTTGCGGTGCCGCCTCGATGCGAATCATCCACACCCCGAAACCAGAACCAATTTTTCCCATCAACTGCCCGCCGATGTGGTCACCCATCGGGTCACCATCGTTTCTGCAGTTTCCAGCATCGTCCAGCGGTGGATCGATGAAGGAATGCCTCAGGGTGACCCACTCTTGGGATCTTTCATCCCGTACACCCAGGCGTTGTCCGGGCTGATGGCGTTCGCGGGAATGCCCAAGCTCGATGCGAATCGCGGAGCCATGGTGAACGATACCACGCCGTCTTGGGAGAACCTTGACATCCTGATATTTAGGTGGTGGGAGAAACATGAAGCGGAACCGGTGCGGGCGATTGACCTGTTGGACCTGGCGGAAGAACTCGATCTGAAAGGAGATACCCAACGCAGCCTGGCCACGTCCTTGTCCAGGCGGCTAGGTCATGCCCTTGGTCAGGTTTTTGACGTCGAGGACGGAATCCGCGTTAAACTGATCGAGATCGGCAGGGACAAAAGAGGACGCGCCAAGCAAGGACTGCGGTATGGGCTGATCAGGGTATGACCGGTAGATCCGTCGCCGGCGGAGAAGTGGCACCTCGGCCTGCCACCTGCAGAGACGACGCAAGACCGCCGATGGCGAAACTGGTCCGGCACCTACACGGTGACGGGCAGACCGAGCCCATTCCTCAGCATGAAGGCCATGATGCATCGAAGGCGACGGCGATTATCGATAGGGCGGGAGAAGGGCCGCCTAGAAGTCTGGCCGGGAACCCCGATTCTCCCCAAGCCGTCGTTTTCTTAGCGTCGATTGGCGCTGTAATAGTGGGGTTGTGAAACGTAATACAGATACTATTATGCCGTATAAGACTATAATACGTCTACTTGGCGTAGCGCGAAACCCGGCCAATGGCTTTCCGGCCAGACTTCTAGCGGGATGTTTCTTCAAGGGAAACCCCTCGTGTTGGAGGACTGCCATGTTGGGCAAATGGGGCAAAGTGGGCAAATACCGCACCGTTGGTGTTTTAGACATGCTCCTCAGACTTTGCGGGGATGCCCCTTGTCCACTGTTTTATCAACCGCCTAACAATGTTTTGCCCACTTTGCCCACTTTGATTTCCACAAAGGGGAAGGGTGGAAAGAGAAGGTTGCACCGGGGGGGCTGGATGTGGATATCCGACGCCATGACGTCGTATCCCCGGAATTTCTTGAACTTTCCGACGCCGACTACTTCACGGGTGTCTCTACCAAGAATCATGGACAGTCTGAGTGCAGGGGTCTCCCCGGTGATACAGGGACAGCTCTTCCCGGTGAGCACCGCCAGCTTCTCGTCCACCATCACGCTGGTCCGCGCGTTGTGGGACCTGAGTTCCGCCATCTTCAAGCGGTACCCGTGGCCATCCCCGTTTCCCTTCACTCGATTGCAGTAGCCGCACAGCAGCTGCAGGTTCCTCTCCTCCGT
>DAOUHE010000252.1:0-3176 GCA_034428715.1 Dehalococcoidia bacterium
AGTGCCGTGTCCGCAGTGATGGACCTTCGGCAGTGGACGATATCGTGGATGCGTATCTGGGTTATTACAGCCTCTACAATAGGGGCTTAGAATATTCAAACCTTGGCCAACATCCGCGGGGAATCCAAGATCAGAGAACTAGATAAATCTTTATGGTTTGGTGATATTGTTTGGAAATTCCTCCCGCCAAGGGGCGTACCCACATAGGAGAGCCAATGCCCAACCGGTTGATCAACGAGACCAGCCCTTATTTATTACAGCACGCCAACAACCCCGTTGAATGGTATCCATGGGGCCCCGAAGCCCTGGAGCGGGCCAAAGCCGAAGACAAACCCATTCTCCTGAGCATCGGCTACTCGGCCTGCCACTGGTGTCACGTCATGGAACGGGAGTCCTTCGAGAACGACGCCATTGCCGAATTGATGAACGAGCGGTTCATCAGCATCAAGGTGGACCGGGAAGAACGCCCCGACCTGGATGCCGTCTATATGGAGGCGGTGCAGATGCTCACCGGCAGCGGCGGTTGGCCCATGACCGTGTTCCTTACTCCGGACACCAAGCCTTTCTACGGCGGCACCTATTTCCCCCCGGTGGACCGCCAGAACATGCCCGGCTTTCCCCGGCTGCTGCTGTCGGTGTCCGAGGCCTATCGCAACAACCCCGATGAGATAGAGCGTGTCACCGGTCAACTCTCCAGCAGGATGGGCCTTTCGGGCCAGATACCCAGGGGCAACGATCTGCTGACCGAAGACATCATGCACCAGGCCTATACCGCACTGGCCACCAATTTCGATTATCAGAACGGGGGCGTCGGCGCCGCGCCCAAGTTCCCCCAGCCCATGACCATGGAATTCCTGCTGAGGTTTCACCAACGAGCCAATCCGGACCTGTCGCAACGGGCCCTGGACATGGTCAATCTGACCCTTGAGAAAATGGCCTACGGCGGGATATACGACCAGATCGGCGGCGGGTTTCACCGGTACTCCACCGACGCTTTCTGGCTGGTCCCCCACTTCGAAAAGATGCTCTACGACAACGCCCTGCTGGCCAAGCTTTACCTCCATGGCTTTTTGGTGACCCAGCGGCCTCTCTACCGGCGCATCGTCCAGGAGACGCTGGACTACGTTCTCCGGGAGATGACCGACTCTATGGGCGGGTTCTACTCTTCCCAGGACGCCGACAGCGAGGGTGAAGAGGGAAAGTTTTTTGTCTGGTCTCCCGACGAAACCAGGCAGGTCTTGGGGGACGAGACCGGCAACCTGGTGGGCGGATTTTTCGGGACCAGCGAGGCGGGGAATTTCGAAGGCAAGACCATCTTCAACATTCCCCAGCCGCCGGAACAGTTTGCCCAGGAGTACGGAATCTCGTTGGAAGACCTCCTCGAAACCATCCAGTCCGGGAAGGAAGAACTGCGCCTAGCCCGAGAACATCGGATCCATCCCATGCGGGACGACAAGGTCCTGTCCTCCTGGAATGGGTTGATGCTGCGGGGCTTTGCCGAGGCGGCCCAGGTTTTCGACCGCCCGGACTACCTGGAAGCCGCCGTCAAAAACGCCGAATTCTTGACGACTGCTATGGTCCAGGACGGCCGCTTGTTGCGGACCTACCGCAACGGCGAGGCCAAACTACTAGCATATCTGGAGGACTACGCATTTGTGGCCGACGGCCTGTTGGCGCTGTACGAGGCAACGTTCCAGCCCCGTTGGCTGGAGGAAGCGGTCAAGCTGGCGGATTCCATGATCGACCTGTTCTGGGATGACGATGTAAGCGGTTTTTACGACACGGGCAGAGACCATGAAGACCTGGTGGTGCGCCCCAGGGACACCTTCGACAACGCCCAACCCTGCGGCGGGTCGGTGGCTTCCGACATATTGCTGCGCCTGGCGGTGATCACCGGCAAGGACGAATACTCCGGCAAAGTGACGACGCCCCTGCGCGCCCTTCAAAGGCTGATGTCCCAGTCTCCCATGGGCGCCGGCCAATGGCTGGTGGCGCTGGACTTCTATCTATCCCAGCCCAAGGAGATTGCCATCATCGGGCCGCGGGACGACCCGGCCACCAGTGAACTTTTGGACGCCGTCTTCGGCAGGTTCCTGCCCAACAAGGTCGTGGTAGGCGCCGAATCACCCCAAACCGGACCCGTCAGGGGAAACCCTTTGTTGGATGGACGAGAAATGACCGGCGGCAGACCCACGGCCTACGTCTGCCAAAACTACGTGTGCCAACTGCCGGTGACGGACCCGCAAGCGCTGTTGGAGCAGTTGGGCGTTTAGTGTGCCACCGGGTCACTGAGGCCCATCGATATGCTGATCCCTCCACGAACCGTGAAACATCTACCGGGAATCATGTGCTTGCCGAAAAAACAGAAAGTCCCCCTTTGGCAAAGGGGGATTTAGGGGGATTTACCCCCGTCTTGGTTAAAGATTTCCTAACGGGCCAGCAATCCCTAAAATGCAACACCCCGGCTCCCCGTCTCTGTGGCCCCTCATACCTTTATGCCCGCCTCCCCCACGCTCTGGCGCGTGACGGTGCTGGGCAGCCGGTAGCCCCGGAAAAGCCAGAACCCTAGGAAAGCCAGACCTCCCGCCACCGGCCCGACCAGGCGTATGCCCAGGGGATTGCCCGCGGTATCGCCCAACAGAAGTATCAGGCTTAACAGCAGCGGGGACAGGGACGAGCCTATCTTCTCAAAGAGGTTCTGGGTCGCGTAGAACATTCCTTCCCGTCTCATCCCGGTGCGCAGCTCATCGTAGTCGGTGATGTCGGCAGTTATGGCCTTGGGCAGCATATTCACCCCCGCCATGGGAACACCCGCCAGAAAGGCCATGACCGCGCTCTGCAGCAGTTTGGGCACACCTGGGACGAATCCGGCGAAGAACAGAAACGGCAGGTAAACGGCGGTTCCCAACAGGCAGGCCGAATAGACCCACCGTTTACCCCTGGCGTTGCCGAGCTTCCAAAGGCCGGAAGCCGACAAAACCATGGCCGCGAGGGACATCCCAGCTTCAAGGTCTCTTCGGGGTATTTCCCCATGCCATGCAGCCCTGCAGGTTCGTGAAGAATGTAGTCCAACTGGTAGATGTCCAGCTCTTCTCCTCCGGATCGGGGCTGACAATGGTGAAGTCTCTTCCATTGTCCTCTTTGGGAACCTTTCGTTCAAAGGGCAGGCTTTCAGC
>DAOUHE010000253.1:0-5374 GCA_034428715.1 Dehalococcoidia bacterium
AAAACTCGCCAAGCTATGGGGTAATTATAGCCATACCGACGGCCAACGTCTCACAAATGGACAATGGTTTAAAGAATGCCGACGATTTACTCAGAGGGATATTCACCCATATGGGAAATGTGGGTTAAGTCCTGCCGCCCGGTGAAGTTGGGGTTTCGTCGATAGGGAACGTTCCAAATACCCGGTAGAGCGCCGGGGAACTGCGGCTGTTCGGCATCAGAGTTCCACGTCGCACGTGGGAACTGGGGTTGAGTGGCCGGTTTAGGCCGTTCTTGGCTCAATCCAATAATCAGCCTTTCGACGGCCTCGGACTCCTCTATGCCGACCAAGTCGATATGGACTATGGGAGCTAGTAAACCTGTTAGATTGCATTCCCGGACTCTCACTGGTACAAGGGTGCAATTTTTTCCAGTTGGGTCTTGTAAGAGAGCGGCGGCCCATTCCGGTTGAGTAAATTCGGCGTCGAGATAATCCGGCGATAGGATGGCAATAGTACGCTCTGTTTCCGCTGCCGCTTTGTGCATTTCCAGAATGAAGTTCGAGCCTGGCCGGAAATCCCAGGCCTGCAGCGTGGTCGAATAGCCTACTTCTTCCAATTTCCAGGCGACCCATTCCGCCCAGGTACGGTCGGCCTTGTTGTAGCTAATAAAGAAGTCTTTTTGTGGGGCTTCTACCGGCAATTGCTTCGATCCGTCACAGATTGTTAGGCTATTTTACCCCACAAGATATGAATATGGGCTATTCGGTTTTAGTCCACGTCTTTTCACTCACCGCCGGGTTTGCCGCGCCGGTCATTCGGAACAAAGCTATGAGTCCATCCGACGAGTTGAGATTCTACGTCGCTGCGCTCCTCAGAATGACATGGCGGGGGCAAGTCCCCTCTTGAGCGAGAAGGGATTTTGTTGGCTGGCCCTTGCCTAAGAATTGGACAAAGACTAACCCTGGGCCGCCAGCGACCTGCGGGGCGGGGCGAATATCACCAGAATCGTGAGGTCTTCAGTGATGGAATGGAACCGGTGGTCTACCTGCTTGGCTACGAATATGGTGGAGCCCTCTCGCACCGGGCGGTCTTCTTCGCCCACCCGTATGGTAGCCGAGCCCTTGATGACGTAATATATCTCATCTTCGGTGTGGGGCTGTTGAGGGTCAGAACTGCCGGCCGCCAGGCAATAAAGGCCGGTGCTAAGGTGTTCCGACCGGATGAATTCGTGGTAAAGCTGCCCCGCCTGGGCATGGGAGTCGATCACCTGGGATAGGTCAAAGCTTTCCATGATTCAATCCATTTTGATTTCCAGTTTTCGCTCACAGCCGGACGGGGTCATTTGGTCCCGTATTCGCATCCGGCATGGTGGAGCGAGTATATCATCGCGACGATGGCGTGGGACGCGGTGGGCATCAGGCCCACCGGGAAACTCGCCCGCTACGCATACAGCCGGTTTAGGTTGGCGTAGCGGTTGGGGTCCAGGTCTTTTCCTTGCAGGGCCGGGTGGTCGGGACCGTAGCGGTGCGCTCGAAATACCGAGTTGGCCAGGGTGGGAGTGTTGCCCGTGGCGGGGTTTGAGCCTCGGATGAAGACCGGGTTGATGTACTCCCAAACGATTTCCTTGTTGGGCGTCACCTCGAATATCCGGCCGGGGGCGCCCTCGCAGATCAGAGTATTCCCGTTGGGAAGGCGATCGGCGCTGCTGATGTTGTAACTATAAAAAGAGAGGGCGGGGTCGCCAGTGTATTCCCAACCGATCTCGTTGGTCTCGGGGTCCACCTCGATCACCCGGGAATAGTCGGCGCCCCGGCGGTGGGAACCGTTATCGAACAGCAGGATGTGACCGTTGTCCAGGTAGGTCGGATTGTGTTGATGGGAGATCTCTCCCGGCCCCCACTTCCACGTGAAATCGCCGGTGTTCCGGTCGATGATTCCGATGGTGCTGATCTGCCGGAAGCTGACCAGCAGATCACCGTTGGGTGTAACGTTGAGGGAATTGCAATGGCTCCATTCCCGGCGGCCTTCCAGGGGGCAGATCACGTCCTGCTCTAGGTCCAGGTGTTTCCATATCTGCCACTGCTGAACGGCTTGGCCATCGTGGGTTATCTCTTCCACGACGTCGCCGAACATTTGCTCGGCATCGTCTTCTGAGGTGTAACCGCCCTGCACCTGGGCCGTGAGCTCAGCGGGTATCCGCTCCCAGAGCAACGTTAGTGTGTTGCCGTTGGGCAGGCGCTGAAAGTCGTGGTGCAGCAGGGGGTTGCGGTATTCCCAGACCACATTGCTTTCCCAGTCCAGCTCCAACAGCGCTCCCGACGAACCGCCCATGACTTCTGCCCCGCCGCCGTCCTCGGGCGGATGGGTCCGCAGCAAAAGGTTGCCCGATGGTAGTAGGACGGGATAGCCGATGCCTTGGGGCGTCTCCCACCGGTGACAGATGCGGCCTTCCATGTCGATGAGGTTGGCGTAATAGCCGGACCGGGAGTTGAAGGTTAGGGTATATCCCCGGTAGCTGTGCTGCGGGTCGTAATGAATAAGTCCGATGGGGTGATGGCTTGACCAGCCCATGAATACCTCGCTTTTCTAGATTGGGATTTGGACCGTTGAATTTGTACTCCCATGGACGATGCCAGGTCAACTTTGGGGTAAAGGAAGTTCAACGCCGTCGCCTGCCGAGGCGAGGAATTTTATGCTGAGGTAATGGCTCACGCCCACTAGCAACGGGATGAAGAGCGAGTATCCGGCCAGGGCATAGGTGTAATCCATGGGCCACCACGCCAAGAGAGGGGCCAGAATCAGAAAAACAGCCAGAGAGACCGTGGCCCTTTTGGTGAGGTACAAGACGGCCAAGCAGACCAGACCCAGAGGTATCGCGAGTAAGGGGATGGTGGCCAGTAATACGCCGACACCCGTGGCGGCACCCCGGCCGCCGCGGAACTGGAGATACACCGGCCAGTTGTGCCCGGCGATCACCAGACCGCCCGAGATCATCCCGGCCGTGGTTGAGTCCAAAATGGTTTTGGCTAAAATCACCGCCGCCGCCCCTTTTGCGATGTCCACTGCGCCGACGGCAATTCCGGCTTTATGCCCCACGTTTCGGTAGACGTTTGCTGCTCCGGCATTAAGGTCGCCCAACTGCCGGATATCGGCGCCCTTGATCCAGCGGGCGGCCAGATAGGCGGTGGGGATGCCGCCGATGAGGTAAGCGGCCAGAAAAACGCCGGTCCAGCTGACCCAGAGCGACTGCCAGAGCCACTGCAATTGGTGACTATCCTGGTGGGGAGATCTCTCTTAAGATCGCAGCCGCCGGTTACGCGGCCACCATGCGAGGCGTGGCGGCGGTGCACCAGTGGAGGTATTTGGGGTTCCGGCCGGCGACGATCTCAAAATAGAGTTTTTGGAGTTTCGTTGATATTGGTCCGGGCTTTCCGTCGGCGATGTCCCGGTTGTCCAGTTGAATCACAGGCGTCAGGTGAGCGGCCGTGCCGGTCAAGAACACTTCGTCGGCCAGGTACAATTCGCTACGGTCGATGGATCGTTCCACCACCTCCAGGCCGAACTCGGATTGGGCAACTTGAATGATGGTGTCCCTAGTTATGCCGGGCAGGACGTTGTCTTCCAGGACCGGGGTGATGAGCCGCCCGTTATCCACCACGAAGATGTTCTCACCGGACCCTTCGCATACATGGCCGTCCTGGTTGAGGATGATGGCCTCGTCGAACCCCGCCATGGTGGCTTCGGTCTTGGCCAAGATGCTGTTGACGTAGATGCCGCAGAATTTAATACGAGCCGGCATCATAGGGTCGTCCACCCTCCGCCACGACGAAGTGCAGCAGCGCAGAGCGTCGGCGCCAAGGTAGTTGCCAAAGGGGACGGTGATCAAGGTGAAATCGCTGCTTAATTCCTGAAGCTTGAGGTTGGCCACCAACTCGGCGCTCTTGTAAGCCAGCGGGCGAATGTAGATGTCTTGTTGGTGACGGTTGCGCTCGACCAATTCCACGGTGATATTGCAGAGTTCTTCCAAAGAGTAAGGTATGTCCAGCATCAACATGCGGCAACCCCTGAGCAACCGCTCGTAGTGTTCCCGGAGCCGGAAGATATAGACTGTTCCCTTTTCCTCGTTCCAGTTGCCCCGAATGCCTTCGAACACGCCGGTTCCGTAGTGCAGGGCATGGGTCATAACGTTGACGTTGGCCTCTGCGAGAGGGACATACCCGCCCCTAAAGAAGGCGCTAAGATCTCCGGTACCGTTGGGAGACGACTGGGAGGTGCTCAATTAATGACCTCTTTCACTCAGAACTCGGCTAAATTATAATCGGATTTCCACAGGTGATACAAGCTAGACGCCACGAGCCACGTTCATATAAGGAGTTCTGCGATGTCTGAGGGGGCCTTTCGGACTGCTGGAATGGTGGTTTCCGTAGTATTGGTGGCTGCCATCGTTCTGGCGGCGGCGGTCCTGCTGTTGCGGAACGGCGGCGATGTCCCCATTCAGATATTGCCGCCGGGCCAAGGATCAGAGGCGGCCAACCCTGTGACCGCAGCCAACGGCGATGTCCGGATATACATAACCGGCGCGGTTCGCAATCCCGGCGTGTTCCCCATGATTCCGGGAGACCGCTTGTCAGACGCCGTCGCAGCCGCCGGTGGTCCCACCAATGAAGCCCAATTGGCGTTGGTCAACCTGGCCCTCCGAGTGGTGGACCAAGGACATTACCACATACCCGCGTTGGGAGAAACGCCACCTCCCCAGACTGGCATTTCGAGTTCCGCGAGTGGGACTCAAACCACCCAGGTCGATTCCCATGGGTTGATCGGCGCACCGGTTGAGGCTCAGAACTCTACAGGTGGATTGGTCGATTTGAACCTGGCCTTGCCAAGTGTGCTGGAAACCCTGCCAGGAATCGGCCCAGTCATGGCCCAGGCTATCGTCGACCATCGGGATAAAAACGGCCCGTTCCGGTCGGTGGATGAGATCACCGACGTCCCCAGGATCGGTCCAGCGACTTACCAGAAGATTCGGGATCTGGTGACCGTGGGCGGACCTCCGTGACGGCCGGCGGGCTTCTTCCAGAGGCCATAGGTCCGAGCGATTCCGCGTCCGGGCCAAGTCGTATGTCATTCCCGGCCTAGGCGGAACGGGCTTGGCCGTGCTGGTCATTAAAATCTTGAAACGTTTGGGAGCTTGTAGCATCAGGCAAGGCCCCAGCCGCCCAGAAGCGAACTGATCTATCGCTCCACCGAACTAGCAATCTATCTTAACCGGGATTCCCCAGATCAAACCAACTTTCCTGGATATAGCTCCTTCTGGGATACCGTCAAATATAATCCCGCATTCCAAGGGCGTCAAATGCGGCCTGATTCGCTCAAATTCCCCGTTTTCATATAGCA
>DAOUHE010000254.1:0-44366 GCA_034428715.1 Dehalococcoidia bacterium
GCGTCCGAACCGTCCATGTCAGGGACGCCTAGGGTGATCATGGGTTCGTCCTTGGGCGTACCTACTAGCTGCACTGTTACGTCCAGAGGATTGTTGACGACGGAACCAGTGACACCTGTACCTGGATTAGTGATTGCCGAGGCGGTGATAGTCACCGTGCTCTTGTCTATCACGGTTGGCACGGTGACGTCGTCATCAAACTCAATCATGATGGAGTCGGTCAATGCATCCAACTGCGTCGGGGTTGTAAAGATGATGGTCATCTTGGTGACTGCCCCTGGATCGTTCGGTGAGGCGGCCGCCGAGACACCGGTCACGTGGGTGCCGGCGGTGATGTGGGTTGCTTCCACCGGGCTTGACGTGAAGATGCCGAGAGCCAGCATGGTGGCGAAAACGCCAACTGCCAGCATCAAGGCAAGCCCAAAAGACATTCCGATCTTAGTTTTCATGTACTCCATTCTCCTTTTCTTATCCTTGGGAGGAACCGTTAATCCTTGCTCTTTCTCCTTTTGGGCTTGCCTGGGCAGATGGCTTTAAGCCACTTTCCCACCCGCCGGGCTCAGCCTTTGGCTACATATATAACTCCTGTTGGGCCCGGGGAACCACTGAGGGGTCTAATAACAACGAAATATTACAAAAGATACCCGTGTGCATAGAAGCCCCTGCCCTCACGATAAGAGTTACCGACAAATCTTACCCTTTTTAGCATCATGGACTTTCCAATGTCAAGGCATTCGGATGTGGCTTATATCTAATAATCGATGCCCGTAAACTGCCTCTTGCGAAGCGCCCGGCGGCCCGACGATTCGCCAGTGCTCCGTGGCAACTTCTAAAAGACGCCAATGATGCTGGGGCGCCACAATCATAATAACGCCGGAAGTGTTACCCCAGTGTTACCGGCAGTGAGATTTGGGACGGTGCTTACTGCTGGCATCCATATTGTTGACCGGTGGCCCCGTTGATGCAAGCCGCAAATTTCCAGGTGGCTGACACACCATTCTTGGTGGGTGTTTGCCGGTTTCGCGGTTACTGCTTGGCGCGTCCTTCTGGGCCGGTGGTTACCGGTCTCTTTTGGCTTTTTCGATCCGTTCCAACAACGCTGTTGGGTCTAGCCCCAGTTCTATCACACGGGCGACGTCCATCCCGGCTTTTTGGTCATCGTCCATGTAGGTGTAGGCCAAGGCCCGGTTGTAGTACGCCAAGGCCATCGTGGGGTCCAGCCTGATCGCTTCCTGGTAATCGTCCAAGGCGCTTTGGAGTTGGTCCAGATTGGCGTAGGCGTTGGCGCGGTTGTTAAAGGCGGTTGCCAGGTCCGGGTTAAGGGTAATAGCCTGGTCCAGATCTGATATGGCCTCTTGATATTGGCCAACATCGATCAACACGGCGCCCCGGTTGGAATAAGCGTCGGCCAGGCCGTTACGTACGGCCAGTTGGTAGGCGGGAAAGCGCTGCTTCGGGGAACCTTCCAAGATATGGAACAAGGATATGGCCCGGTCGAAGGCCTCCAAGGCCTCCCCCGGCTGCTTCAGGTCTCGCTGGGCGATGCCCTGGAGCAGCCGGGAATAGGCTGCCTCACCGTTATCGCCCAGTAGAGTGAAAGACCTCTCAAGTGTTTCCAGGGCTTTTTGGGGTTGGCCTGTCTGGTTGTAAGCCCCGGCCAAGGCGGTCCAGCGCCACCAGGCTTGCGGGTCCATCTGCGAGACCCCCCTGAATAAGGCTGTGGCTTCGCTGGCCTGTTGAGCGTTTTGCTCCAAGGATGCCAGGGTCAAGGTAGACTCGGCCAACGCCAGTTGCGGGCGCCATTCCATGGGGCGTTGCCTGGCGGCCTGGCGGTAGTGTGATCTGGCCTTGTGGGCTAAACAAGTCCGGTAGGCTAGCTGTTGGTTGGTGACGCCGCATTCGGCTTCCCGGTCGGTGGCGCCGGCGCTGTAGGCGGTATATACGTTACCCTGCAACGTCGAGTAGACAAACACTCCGGGGGCCAATGAAGCCGCGGTTTGCAAAGAGGCAAGGGCGCCGGCGATTGGCCCTTTCTGATCTGTTGAATGCCTTCCTGTGCTTTCACCGCGGCCAGGGGATATTCGATGGTCTTGACCCAAGTAAGGGCTCCGATGCCGGCAATAAGCACCGCCGCCAAGGCGGGCCGCCAAATCCTGCCGGCGCCCGTCGGTTCCTTCACCGGGTGCGTATTCACTATCCGGCCTCTTAGCGAGGCTGTGGGCGCGGGCGCCGTATCGGCCCGGTCTGCTTCTGGGACCGCCGGTGTTTCTCCCATGATGACGGGCAACGCGGCGAAAACCCCAAACAGCGCCCAGGTGATGGTCAGATCGGATATCGATGCTACCCCGACCATTTGCTCCAAAAATCTGGCGGCCAGGGTGGCCAGGAGGCCCGCCAAAATTAGCCGGTGGGCCAATGAATAGTTTCCGCCGTGGCGAATCAACAGGTATCCTCCCACGCCCAAGGGCACAAGAAAAAGTCCCAGGGATGACAGTAGCCCCAAAGCACCGAGTTCGACTCCCTTATGAATGAAGTAATTATGGGCGAATCTCTCGGAAATCAACTGGCCGGTATTCGGTTGGGGACGGCGTTCCAGCAAGTAGGTGTATTTGAACATGTCTGGGCCGTAGCCCAACACCGGGCGCAGCCACGGAAAGCTCAAATCATCGAATTCGAACCAGGTTCGTTGCAAGTTGAGGCGTTGGGACGCCCGCCAAATCTCAATACGCCCCGACAGGCCGCCGCCCGCGACGGCACCGCCCACTGAGGCGAATCTTTCGGCCACGTCTCTGCTGCGGACTGCTTGGGCCATGACCTGAGAGGGGTCAACGTTTTCGCTACGGCTGGCCGTGGCCTGCCCGTCAAGCCGGTGTTCCACGAAAACATTTTGGGTAACCGACACCACCAGGTAACATAGTCCTCCAGCTGCTCCCAGGACCATCATCCCCTTGATCCAGTTCCGCCAGCCGGTGAACAACAGGAGCAGTGAAAGCAGCACCATCAGAGAGGCGATGGCGCCAACCCAGGGGCCACGGCTGAAGGTAAAGACCAAACCTAACGATTGTGTGCTTAAGACCAGGCTCCAACCCACATATCTCCACCAAAACCCTCCAGGCATGCCAGGTTGCTGCAAGGTGACAATGGCGGCCGCCAGCGTTAATGGGATGGTGAGAACCAGTACCGAGCCGGCAACGATTGCGTTGCCCAGGGTTGAAGTCGCCTGGGTTGGGTCAATGGGGTCCAAAAGGGCGAAAGGGTCGATGCCGAAATGTTGTGCTATGGCGAACCCGGAAACCAGGCTCCCCATGGATATCATGGCGGCCAACAGCCGGGCCAGCTGGGCGCGGGTATTCAAATGGGTGGCCACCGCGGCAAAAAGCAAAAAGTGGGAAACGACGGTGTAGGCCGGATAGGTATCCTGTCCGGGAATCAGTCCCCAGAGGCTGACGTCAAACGACGTGGAGAAAGCGGCGCTGAGCAGGGTGCTTGCCAGGAAAGCCGACGCGGCCGCGATGACCCACCGGCTGGGGTGGGCAACGAACCAGGTGCGCAAGTAATGGAACGTTTGGATAGCGGATGCCGGCCATTCAAAGGACCCTGCATATGAGATGTTGCCGCGGCGGCGGGTCAAAGACCACTCCACCAGCCAGAAAATAGCGATGAGGGCTGCAAGGGTGCGAAACAAGGCGATCTTTGGAAGGTCTACAAAGGCCAATTCCGATTCGGAGATAAGATAGTCCCGGCCGAGGAATGCCAGGGGGACCAGAAACAGAGCCATCAGCCACAGAACCTCCAATGCGTGGGAGGTCCAGGGCACGGCTTTTTGCAGGGTTCTTGGGGAATTTCGGGACATGCGCGGATTTGTCACCGTTGCAATCCGATACTACTAGGCCCATTTTTTCAATCAGGATTTTTTCGGCCGGTCTCTAGAGAGAGGTTGAAACCGTGGGACTCGGGACATGGTGATCGGCGCCCGTTCCGCGGGCTGTGGTGTATTCGCTGGGATCAGACTTCTTTGTTTAAGTTCTCCAGAAACTCCTGATTACTATTGGTCTTGGCCATCCTCTCCAACACGCGCTCGGTGGCGTTGGATGAGCCGTCGCTGGAGATGAGGCCGATCATGCGGCGCAGGAGCCAGATTTGCTTTAGGGTGTCGTCTGAGAACAACAATTCCTCACGGCGGGTTCCGCTGCGGTTGATGTCGATGGCGGGGAAGAACCGTTTTTCCGCCAGGCGGCGGTCCAAGTGCAACTCCATGTTGCCGGTGCCTTTGAATTCCTCGTAGATGACCTCGTCCATGCGGCTACCGGTGTCGATCAAGCAGTTGGCGATGATGGTCAGGCTGCCGCCCTCTTCAATATTACGGGCCGCGCCGATGAACTTTTTTGGTGGGTAGAGGGCGATGGGATCGATGCCACCGGAGAGTGTTCGTCCGCTGGAGGGTACCGCCAGGTTATACGCCCTGGTGAGGCGGGTTATGCTGTCCAGCAGTATGCACACATTCTGGCCGAATTCCACCAGGCGTTTGGCCCGCTCCAAAGCGAGTTCTCCTACCCGGCATTGCTCTTCCACTGATTCGTCAAAGGTAGACGCGAATACGTCGCCCGTTACGGCCCGGCGCATGTCGGTGACTTCCTCGGGCCTTTCACCGATGAGCACCACCATCAAGACGACCTCTGGGTTGTTGATGGTAATGGCGTGGGCGATCTCTTTTAGTATGGTGGTCTTGCCGGCCTTCGGAGGAGAGACGATCAGTCCTCGCTGCCCCAGGCCTATGGGGGCGAATAGGTCGACCATTCGCGTGCCAAGGATCGAGGGTTCAGTTTCCAAAATCAACTGTTCTTCGGGAAATATGGGTGTCATGTGCTCAAACTGGAGCCGGGTACGGGATTGAACCTGGTCGGTATCCATGAGGTTGATCTTTTCCACCCGCACCAGGCCGAAGTAGCGTTCTCCCTCTTTTGGCGGCCGGACCTGTCCTGTCACGGTATCCCCGGTTCTCAGGCCGAACCGGCGGATCTGTGACTGGGAGATATAAACGTCCCCGGTGCCAGAATGGGTGTTGACCTGCCGGAGGAAGCCGTAGCCTTCATCCATGGTTTCCAAGATGCCCGACGCGACCAGTGATTGTTGGGCAGACGCCGCCTGAAACAGCCGGCTAAGCAGGTCTTCCCGGCGCATGTTGGTCAAGGACCCGCCGTCGGAAAGGCCAATGTCCGGCGCTAATGCCAGCAATTCGTCCTTGCTTTTGCTGCCAAGCTCCGAGACATCTAAGATTCGCTGTGTGGCTACCATGTTCACCTCGCTGTTTTACCGGACGCGAACCGCCCGCCGATGCTCACTCGGAGTCAAAGCCGATACGAGCACTTTCCCGGGTGCTTTCCCGGGTGCTTTCCCTGGGATATATTGATAGGGAACAGGCGCAGCCAGATGCCGCATCCCGTCCCGGAGATCAATGTTGTCGATGATTGATATCTTCCCGCTGTATGTGGGGATCATGGTGGGAATGAAACCGGAAGAGGTTCCGATTGGAATCCCCTTAATGGAGTTGAGTTCGCGGTCAGGGGTGAACGAGGCCATGGAAATCCCGAAATCAAAAATGGGAATGTTCGGTTGATGGCTCAGGACTTACCTGCCTTTTCCCAGTCCGCTTGAAACCTTGCCACTCCGGCATCGGTCAGCGGATGTTGGACCATTTGCATAAGCACCTTATAAGGAACGGTGGCGATGTCGGCGCCCGCCTGGGCGGCCATGGTGCAATGGAGAGTGTGCCGGATACTGGCCGCCATGACCAAGGTCTTGATGTCGTAATTTTGGAAGATAGATACTATTTCGGCAACCATGTCCATTCCCTGGTGGCCGATGTCATCCAAGCGTCCGACGAAGGGGCTGACGGCCGTCGAACCAGCTTGGGCGCCCAAAAGCGCCTGATTGGTGGAAAAGCACAGGGTCTGATTTATCTTGATTCCGTCCCTAGCCAGGATGGATATCGCCGCGAAACCAGCCGCGGTGCTTGGTATTTTGACCCAAGGGTTGGGTATCCATTCGGCGATTTCCCTGCCTTCGGCTACCATTCCTTCGGTGTCCTGGCTTACCACTTCCACGGAAATAGGGCCGTCCACCAGGTCGGAGATCTCTTGCACCGCTGCTTTGTACCCCTGCGCGGTTCCGATTCCCTCGGTGGCGGCCAGAGATGGGTTGGTGGTCACGCCGCTGATCACGCCAAGGCGGGCTCCGTCCCGGATTTCCTGGATGTTCGCCGTATCTATAAAGAATTTCACATCATCACCGCGTCATCAAAGATTATTTGATTCTGGTTTCGGTCTCCGGGACCCCGAGAAGAGCATAAAGAAAGCAATTCAGTCGCTCTTGTCGTCGGGTAGAGGCAACGGTTGTTGACTGCCCTCTCGAATGGTCTTTCGGGCAGCATCTATAAACGCAGAGAAAAGGGGATGAGGCCGGTTGGGCCTGGACTGAAATTCGGGATGGTACTGAACCCCCAACATGAAAGGATGACCTGATACTTCAGCGGTCTCAACCAGATTGCCATCGGGCGAAACGCCTCCGATGATAAACCCGGAGTTTTCCAGCGCTTCCCGATAAGAGTTATTGATCTCAAACCGATGCCGGTGTCTTTCACTCACCACGCCGTTTCCGTAGGCGGCTTTGGTCAAGGTATTGTCTTGGGGCAGGCAGGGATAAGCTCCAAGCCGCATGGTTCCGCCCATTGAGGTGACCGACCGCTGATCTGGCATGATATGGATCACGGGATGAGGCGTGTCGGGGTCCAATTCCGATGAGTTAGCGTTGGCCAGATCCATTTTATTCCTGGCCCATTCGATGACCATCACCTGCAAGCCTAGGCACAGACCAAGATAAGGGACCTGGTGCTCCCGGGCGTAGCGCACGGTTTCCACCATTCCTTCCACACCCCTTGGGCCAAATCCGCCGGGGACCACAATACCGCAGGCGTTGGCCAATAGGGCGTCGGGCCCCTGCCGCTCCACGTCTTCGGAGTGGATCCACTGGATTTCGATCTCCTTTCCGTGGACCAGGCCGGCGTGGCGCAGAGCCTCTTTTACGGAGATGTAAGAGTCGGGATACTCCACGTATTTGCCCACTAGGGCGATAGAGACCATCTCATTGAGGTTGTTCATCCGCTCGACCATGGCCGACCAATCGGCCATGTCCAGAGCATTGGCCGGCAGGGACAGGTGTTTGGCCATGATATCGCCAAGGCCGGCTTCTTCCAATAAGAGAGGTATCTTGTAAACGTTGTCCACGGTGGTCAGCGGGATCACTGCCCGCTCGGGGACGTCGCAGAAGGATGATATCTTTCCCCGTATCGCGTCGGGCACCGGAAGATCGCTACGGCAGATGATGGCATCGGGCTGGATGCCTATGGCGCGCAACTCCTTGACGCTGTGCTGGGTTGGTTTGGTCTTTAGCTCCCTGGCAGCGGAAAGATAAGGGAGAAGGGTCACGTGAATGTACAGTACGTTTTCCCTGCCGACATCGTTTCTGATTTGGCGTATCGCTTCCAGGAAGGGTAATCCCTCAATGTCACCCACGGTGCCGCCCACTTCCACCACTATGACATCGGCCATTGATTCATCTGCTAGGGCTATGATCTTGTCTTTGATCTCGTTGGTGACGTGGGGCACTGCCTGAATGGTTCCGCCCAGGAAATCTCCGCGGCGCTCTTTGGCCAGAAGGGTGAGATAGACCTGGCCGGCGGTTAGGTTTGATGACCGGGTGAGGTCTTCGTCTATGAACCGTTCATAGTGGCCCAAGTCCAAATCAGTCTCACCCCCGTCTTTGGTGACAAAGACTTCCCCGTGTTGATACGGAGACATTGTTCCGGGGTCGACATTCAGATAGGGGTCGAGTTTCAGAGCCGAGACGGATATCCCCCGGCTTTTTAGGATGCGCCCGATCGATGCGACGCTGATCCCCTTGCCGATGGAACTGACCACTCCCCCGGTGACGAAGATATACTTTGTAGCCATGCACCTACGCTAAAGCCGAATATTGGGAAGGTGCCGCGTATACTTCGGACGAAAAACCGCAACGCAAAAGAAAGTGCGACCCTAGTATGGAAAAGACGTGGTTGGTAGCGGTGTATCTCCTGGTATTATAGTAATCGGCGCGCATTATTGTCAAGCGCAAATGCCGTCTATTTGTCAATCCGTGGAAGCCGGGGACGAGCAAGCAGCGTTTGGCTGGTTTGAGGCGGTCCTTATGGCCCCCTCAGGCGCTGTTCGTGCTTCCGGCAGAATCCTCGTCATAGCTGACGATCCATCCCAGTTCGGCCTGGGTTTGCAGCGGGACCGCGTCGGCAGGGGAACCGCTGATGGGCTGAGAGCCGATGATCCCGCCGGTTACCAATTCTTCTATCTCCTGGCCGCCCAAACCCAACAGCCCTTCCAGGACCTGTTCGTTGGAGTCTCCCAACATGGGTGCCCCTGACCGGATATGAACGGCGGCGTCGGACAACCGCCATCCCCGGCTCACGTATTCCCGGCGGCCCAACCCGGATTCCAGAGGGTGCTGCACCGTTTCGAAGTAATTCCTTTCCCGCCAGTGAGTATCGGCCAACAACTGGCGGGCGTTAAGCACGGGCCCAGCGGGTACTCCCACGGCCTGTAGGGTTTCCATCACCCGGTATGAGGTCTGGGTCTCAGTCCAGCGGGCGATGATAGCGTCCAGCTCATCTTGATTTCGTGATCGTTCTAACGGCTGGTTGAACCGAGCATCACCGGCCAATTCCGGTTGGCCCAGCGCCCGGCAAAAAGCCAGCCATTCGGTGTCGTCCCTTACCGCTAACGCGACCCACTGGTCGTCTCCCAGGCATGGGTAGCAACCGTGGGGCGACATCGACGGATGACGGTTGCCCAGGCGGCGGGTGGCCCGCCGGTTAAAGGCATAGTCCAACAAGCCTTCCCCCAAGAAAGAGACACCCACCTGGTACATGGCCAGGTCGATCCACATGCCCTGGCCGGCGCGAGCCCGGTGAATGAGACAAGCCATGACAGCCAACTGCGCCGTCCAACTGGCCAGAAAGTCGGTATAAGAATTACCGATCTTGTTGGGAACGGTCCCGCCTGATGCACCATCATTTACACCATCGCCGGTATCAGCTCCTGTATCAAGGTAGCCCATAAAAGCGCCGGTTCCGTGGGTTGGTTCCAGGGCGGTGGCCATCGCGCCGAAGTTGGTCCAAGGACCGCCGTGGCCATACCCGGTGTTGGAAACCATGATCAGGTCGGGTCTGACCGCCTTCAGGTTTGGATAATCCAAGCCAAAGCGCCGCATCACCCGGGGGGTGAAATTCTCCAAGACGATGTCGCTGACCGAAACCAAATGTTTGATGATCTCCAGGGCGGCATCGCTGCGCAGGTCAAGGGTGACGCTGCGCTTGCCCCGGTTCAGGGTCTGGAAGGTCCCTGCCCGGTCCCAGTATCTTTCGCCGGGGTCATTGCCCGGGTAGGGCCCGTTCAGGGTGCGGGTTGTGTCCATGAACTGGGCCTGACACGAATCAACCTTGATCACCTCGGCCCCCAAGTCGGCCAAATACGCCCCGGCGTAGGGCATGGCGAATACCCGGCTAAGGTCAAGGACTCTTATGTTGGACAGGGGGAGGTCTGACACTCCGGAACCTCGCCGATCTAAAGGGTTTTCCGTTTAGAGTGAAACTTTCTATGATTCCTGCCTTGATGGCGCTTAGGTCGGGCGGCGCTCATCAGACAACACCTATCTGGCGCAGGACGGTCAGGTCTTCCTTTGTATAGCCCATCTCACCGCAGAATATCTCTTGGTTGTGCTGGCCAAGAAGCGGAGCCGGACGGGTGATCTCGAAGTCTATCTCTGACAGACGGGGGCCCAATCCGGGGTAGTCTACAGTACCGGCCACCGAGTGTTCAACTTCCACGTAGAACCCGCGCTCACGCAAGTGGGCGCAGTGGTACAGATCTCCGGCGTCCTGGGCCATGCCGAATACCAGGCGGCTCTCGCCAGATGCCTGAAATAATGGCTTCCGGTCCCATTGGCCAAGACCCTGGGTCAGTAATTCTTTGAGCTCTTCTCCGTGCTCGATGCGGCCCCCACCGGTGGCGAACCTTTCATCTTGCAGTTCTTCCAGGCCGACCAAGCCGGCCACCGTGGACCAGGGTTGGGAGCCCTGGACCGACGGGATGACGTAGCCGTCGCGGGCTGGCATAAGCTCTTCGAATCCCGAACCTCTCACCGGGCGGCGGCCTTTTATGGCGCCCATGTAGTTGTAATATGGCACCGGCTGAACCAGATGGCTGGAGAGGCATTCGGCCACCGAAACGTCCACGTGTTGCCCCCGGCCGGTGGTCAGGCGTTGGAAGATGGCCGCCAGGGTGGCCACCGCTCCGTTGATGCCCGCGACGTATTCAGATTGATCCAGGGCGTTGCGCAGGGGTTCCCGGTCCGAGTCGCCGGAATGGTACATAAGTCCGCTGAGGGCGGTGGTTACGATGTCGGTGGCTTCCATATCCCGGTAAGGGCCCGTCTGGCCGAATGGGGTGATGGAGGTGACTACCAAGTTGGGATTCATCTGGGCCAAGGTGGCGTGATCTAAAGCCAGGGCCGAAGCCTTAGACGGGGAGAGATTCTCCACCAAGATATCAGCCGTTGCCAGGAGCTGCTCAAAGATACGCCTGCCCGAGGATACGTCGATATCCAGGGAAACGCCTCGTTTATTGGTGTTTAAAAATAGGAATGGGATGCTTTTTTCGGGATGGGGATGGTCCCCAGCGAAGGGCCCAGACCGCCGGGCGGTGTCGCCCAGGTGAGGAGGTTCGATCTTGATCACGTCGGCGCCATAATCGGCCAGGAGTCTGGCGCAGAAGGGGCCGGATACCCCGGCTCCCAGGTCCAACACCCGGATGCCGCTCAAGATCCCATCCAAGGGCCCCGCCAACGATTTCGATCTTTGTTGCCGGGCGGCCATCATTCCTGGGGCTCCCAAACCAGGGGCAAGGATTGGCCCCTCTTGGGCAGGACGACTATGGCCCTGCCCGATGCCGTTTCCTCTCCCCTTTGGTTACGCAAGGCTACCCGGCATTCCACATGGCCAAAGCCGCCTATTTCCTCGATGGAAGTGACCACGCCCGAACCAGTGATCACGTCGCCGGGATAATCCATGCCGCGATGCTCCACGTAGAACCGGCGGAACCAGCCCTCATCGCCGGCGAAGTTGATCGCCAATTGGCCCAGGTATTGGTTCTTCAGCGAGCCGTTGATCACCACGTTGGCCAGACCTTGGCGTAGTTGGGCAAAGGGAAGGTCCCAGTGGATGCGGGCGTAGTTGCCGTTTGCCGCCGCCCAGCGGACCAGATGGGTGGTGGTCAGCGGGCCTTTGACCACGGGAGAGAGTTCCCGGCCTACGGAGACTTCTTCGAAGTGAATCTGGAGTTGGGGAACGAGCTGGGGCTGCTCCTGCACAACATTAGGTGCGGGGGGAGAGACGGCGACTGTGGTTAGCTCGTCGGACACGTTGACTGCCTGGGTGGGTTGCTCCCCGGCGGGCAGGGCGCGGTGAATGCTTACCCGGTCGGCGAGTTGGACCACCAAGCCGTCCTGGTTGGTCTGGGTCTCACGACGCACGATAAAGACCAGGGGACCGGACCTTCCCGCCTTCTCGAAGATGTCCATGACGCGGAATTGGCGGGTGATCCAGTCACCGGCGTAAACTGGGCGCAAAAACTGCCAGTCTGCGCCGCCGTTCAACCCATAACTATTGAATGGAAGAGGCACCTGGAAATGGGATTCCTGTCCCGCTCCGAAATAGCCGATGGGCGGCGCGATATCTTTCCAGGTGGCCAGGGGCGGGCAGAGCAGACCGCCGAACCTGCTGCGGGCGGCGTGGTCCCGGTCGAAGTATAAGGGGTTGGGGTCCTCGGTGGCGTTGGCCAGGTCGTAGGCCATCTCGTCACTGATGGGGAATTTATTTCGCTCCGGGGCGGTCTCCTGGCCGATGAGGGCCCGCACCTGGGGCGTGATCAGTGTGTCTGCCAATGGGTTTGCTCCTTCTGGGTTGGTATGGGGCACCGGGTAGGGGTCCATAATGATCCCTGGTTCGCTCATCCTGGGAAATCCTAAGGGATGGCACGAGCTTTGGAAATGACGGAGGTGGGACCGAAGAGTAGAATACCCGTGGCAGGCTGGGCGGTCAACTTGCTTTGCCCCGCGATATTTGCTAGACCTGGCGAGCAACCAGGCCAGAGTAGAAATCCCCCTTAATCCCCCTTGTAAAGGGGGAGATCTGGCCCCGCTTTCGCAATGGAGGGTTGGGGATATAGCCCGGCAGTTCTTGCCATCGGCGGGTTTAACCGCCAATGCGCTTAGTGAGCCGGTTTTTGGCCCCGATGCGAATCAATCCGGAAGTTTTTCTATGAGTGAGCATAAGGAGTGTCCCCAATGACCTTGAATGAATTCATCGAAGACGCCTTTAAACAAGAGAAGGAATTTTTGACGGCGGCGGTCAATGACCTAACCTCCGCCGAACTTGCCTGGCGCGCCGGTCCCGAGGCAAATCCCATCGGCTGGATCTTGTGGCACATGCTTAGGGTGGAGGACATGTGGTTCCAGTTTTTCATCCAGCGCAAGCCGGAAATATGGGAGAGGGACGGCTGGAACGATAAATTCGGCCTGCCCACCAGGGACAACGGATTTGGCCATACCCTGGAGCAGGTGGCGGAATTTCCGGCCTTGGACCGGGACGAGTTGATGCGCTATGGCGACGCGGTGCGCGGGAAGACGCTGGAATATCTCAAAGGGCTGGCCCCAGACGATTTTAACGTGGTACCGCGAGAGCAAAGACCCGAAATGTCGGTGGGCGCCATCTTCCGCCAGGTGGTCGGCGAACTGTTCCAACATCAAGGGCACATTTCCTATTTGAAGGGGTTGCAACGGCCGGGTTCCTAAATTTTTACAAATATGATATTGATTTAAAGTCGTGGCTAAAACGGCTTGACTCTGATCCGAGCTAAACCGTAACGTGGGGACACAGTTTTTCGGATGGCAGGAGGTTCCCGTGGTGGTGTGGTGTTGCCGGTTGTTCTCCAGCCGGAGGCCCATCCGCCGCCCTCGCGGCGGCATCTAATCCGTTGACCCCGGCTATAACGCCGGCCGCCGCGGTATTGCGCTCCCTTTGGGGTGGCAAGTCCAGAACCATTCTGGGCATCTTCGCCGCCTCCTCTATTGGGCTTTGGGTGGCGGGCGAAATTGAATGGCGCACGCTGACCATCCAGCTTGACCAACTTTCCCTGGTCTACACCTTGATGTCGTTAGCGCTGTTTTCCATGGCTATGGCGCTGCGGGTCTTTCGCTGGCAGGTTCTATTTTTGGGCGAAAAGGTGCCGTTCCATCGCCTTTTGTTGATCCAGAATGCTGGCATCGGGTTGAATAGCCTTTCGCCGGTGCGGGTGTTCGGGGAGGCGGCCCAGTTCGTGCTGTTGACCCTTCGATACAGCGTGAAACGGGAAGTTGCAGTCGCCACCCTGGGATTGCAACGGGTACTGGATTTTGTCATTGGGGGCCTGCTTCTGGGCGTGGGGCTGGTGTTTGTACCGGCGTTGCAGGGTTTTGCCATCTATATCCTGGGCTTCATTGCCCTGGCGGTGCTCAGCTTGTTGGCCGTTCCCCTGGTGATCTGGTCAAAGAGAGTCCCCTGGTTGAACCGGCTGCCTTTGCTGGTGTCCACGGCCGGTTCCCTTCGTGGCCTGATGCGCGCCAGGTTCCAACTGGCGTCTTCCCTGGGGCTCACCCTTGGTTATTGGCTGTTGCTGGGGTTATCCGCGTGGGTTTTGGCCTTTGGCATGGGCATAGAGATATCGGTCTTGGTGGCGACGTTGCTCATCGTCGGCACCATGGGATTCGTGGGCCTGATCCCTTCCCTTCCGGCGTCGGTTGGCACCTTCGAGTTCGCGGTTTACCACCTGTTGCAAGTCTTTGGAGTGGGCCCGGCCGAGGCCCTGGGATTTGGCCTGGTGGTACACGCAATCATCTTCATCCCGCCTATCGTGATCGCCGTGGTGGTCTTCGGCAGTTGGCCCTTTAAGAGGCGCATGGCCTGACTTCGCGTAGACCACAGGTAACGATACTCCGATTTTTCTCTATGCCTGCCGTAGAATCTCCAATATCCGGATTTTGACTCCAATCGGCTAGATACGTCCTTGCTTATATAATCAATGCAGTCCGCCGCCGGCCTTTTAAAGGGTCGTGTTTTGCCGGTTTTTTTGATGGGAGAGTGGGATGGGGCATGGGGCTCAGGCCGGAACGTTGACTGCCTTAACGATTTCCCTTGCCATTCTGGCCTGCGGCGGCGTTACACCAACACCGGCCGTGATTCCCACGGCTACGACGGAATTTGCTACCGCAATCCCGCCGGCTCAAACACCCACGCCCACGGTGGTCCCTACGGCCATCCCGATGCCAACCACCGTTGTGGCGCTGCTGCCCAAAGGTATTTCTGGCGGCTCGTTGACAATCGCCGGTTCTGCCGGTTTCCCCCATAGAGACGTGCATCAATCGGTCCAAGAATCATTGACCTCCCTGGGCCCGGGTATCGCCTACAGCCGGCTGTTGCGCCTCAAGACCGCGCCGGACCTGGCGCAGCCAAATCTCTTGCTGGAATGCGATCTGTGCGAGAGTTGGACGCTGACTGAAGACTTGTTTTACGAGTTTCAACTTCGGCTTGATGTCCGCTGGCAGGACATACCGCCAGTGAACGGACGGCCTTTGACTGCGCAGGACCTGGCGCCTTTAGCTACCAGCGGCTGGGCACTCCCGGTTGGCCCAACGCGACGCTGCTCTCGCCATTCTCGGAGGAGGAGGCCACGGGTCCAGATTCATTGAAGTTGGAGTTGGGTTTGCCGGATGCCGACGCGCTGCTGTCACTGGCCGACGGCCACGCGAAGGTTGTTGCGGCCGAGGTGGTGGAGCAATTCGGCGACTTGAAGGATAGTCCGGTGATCGGCACGGGGCCTTGGATATGGGAGGCAACCGGGCAAGGCGGCGAAATCAAATTCCAGCGAAACAACAGCTATTTTGAGCCGGGGTTGCCCTTCCTCGGTGAGCTTATGGTCAAAGTCGTGCGAGACCCTCAGGGCGCCGAATTCCCCGGCGAAGGACGTTTGGCTGCCTTCCTAGCGGGGCAGGTGGATGTGGTTGACTTGCCGCCGCGGGCGTGGGTAAGGCTGGAAGGAAGCGGCATTGATTTCAGTTTCGCCGAATCCCTGAAGGGAGGCTCCGGGGCCGTGCTTTCGTTCAACGTTCAAGACCCTATCTTTGCCAATGCCGATCTGCGCAAGGCGGTGTTTCGAGCCATGGACCCGTGGGACTACGTGGATACCATATGGTCGGGCCAGGGGTTTATCAGCGTGGGGATGCCGGTTTCCGAGGCGGATTGGCCTTTGGCTAAAGATGAGGCCAGGGGAGGGTACTTCGCGGACCCGAGCCTGGCACGGCGTTTATTGGAAAAGACGGACGCTGGTTCTGGGGAAATCCAGTTGACCGTGTGGTCAGAGTCTGGAGGCCAGAACTACAGGGACTTGGGTGTAAGAATCGCAGAGGACATGGAGGCCGTGGGATTCAATGTTTCCGTGCGGAGGCTCAATCCGGACCAGTACCGCAGAATGGTTATGGGGCCGGATAGGGATTATCAGTTGGCGTTGGGAGTTTTGCCGCCCACCACGACTACCAACAGTTTTTTCCTGGCGCTGTTGCACAGTAAAGGCCGGTGGAATCTTGCCAACCACGCAGACTTGGCATTGGATGCCATGATCGAGGCCTAGGCGGTGGATTTCGATCGGGAATCCCGCAAAAAGCGGCTAGCAGAGTTACAGCGATATCTGTTGGACCAGGCGTATATGTTCAGTCCGGTGACCGAGGCGACCCGATGGGCGTTTCGGCCAGACCTGAGGGGTTTTCATCCCAACGCCTCGTTGTCGGAGTATATCCACTGGTCCCGCGTTTGGTTGGAGCCGTAGACTGTTTTAGAGAGGATGCGTTAAATGAGCCTAGTTTGGGCTCTTTTAGAGTTGGGAGGAATTCATCTAGTTGTCGGGTAGGTCATCAAACGTTTTCTGCAGCGATTCATAACACTCTTTCATGGCCTGCGGATCACCAATCAATTCCTTCATTTATTCCATTGCTTCAATGTGTGCTTGATCACCCTGTTCGAACATTTCCATCGCATGCTTCTTTGACATTTCCGCCACTTCATCGAACGTTTCGGCATGAAACTCTTTGTCACAAGCGCCAGCTAATTCATTGCACGTAATCGTTTTCATTATTATGGTCTTCCTTTTGCGTTCTTTTCACCTAACATATTTTCAACCGGCAAAATGGGATCAGCCTGAGAATCCTAGTTCGCCCGAGTCCGGTACTCTCGCAATGCTTCTTCCAGGGCGGTCCAGGGCAGGAGGGCGCATTTTATGCGCACCGGGTAACGCCGCACCACCTGGAGGGCTTCCAGTTCCCCCAATCTTGCCAGGGAATCCGGTGGCATGTCCTTGCCTCCCATCATGGAACGGAAAGTGGCGGCCAGTCGGGCGATCTCCTCAAGGGTTTTCCCTTTCAACAGATCAGACAGCATGGATGTAGACGCCTGGATGATGGAGCAACCCTCGGACTCGGCATTGACCTCCGACACCTGGCTAAGGTTGTCCAGCTTTAGTAGGAGGTCTACCCGGTCGCCGCAGAAGGGGTTGAATTCGTGGGCCTCCAGATCCGGTTCTGCCACCGAGCCGCGGTTGTGGGGATTCCGGTAGTGCTCAAGGATAAGGTCTCCATAGAGACCGCCTAGTTGAACGTCGGGGATTTCCGGCATACTTTTATCGATGAAACCTGGGGATTTAAGGAACTCGTTAAGAGAGCTCTTCCAGCCGCGCCAGGAACTCCCGCACTTCGGCCAAACCGTCGTCAATCATCTCCCGAGGCATCCACTGCTCGTAGAAATTGGAGTGGAGGGCGCTGGCAACGCTGAATAGAACCCTGATGCGGCGTTCCCCCGTTTCTTGGGCAAGCCGGTTCACTATCTGGTAAAGCTCACGGTGGCTGTTGTGCTGCCAACCTTTTTTTCAGCAACACCCTTGACCATGCGGGCGGCGGCGCCCCAGCCTTTCTCCGAGGATTGGAGCAAGTCGTCCTGTTCCATGGATTCTTGAGCTTTGGCCAGTAGCTCGTGGCTGGTGGTTATATGTTCCGGTGCGGCGCTAGTCATACAAAACTCTGTGATTATGCCCAGGATGTCATAGCTCGAAGAGGGGTGAACTTGTATTTAGCTTATCACAACGGGATTTCGAGGGCTCGCCATTTCGAATTCACGGATGGACCGAGGGAATTACTCGGTTGTCACCGGTTCGGATGTTTCGTTCAGAGCGGCCAACAGGGTGTGCCAAGCCAAGATGGCGCACTTGATGCGGGTGGGAAATTCTATGACCCCAGAGAGTGTTTCCAGGTCACCCAGGGTGTCGTAATCCAGATCTGCGCCCGGCTCGGTGAGCATGACGTGGAAGGCGTCGAACGTCTCTTGGGCCTGGGCGACCGACCGCCCCTTGATGCTCTGGGTCAGCATGGATGCCGAGGCTCTGGATATGGCGCATCCGGAGCCTTGGAACCCAACATCTGCGACTTTACCGTCTTCCACCTTCAGATAGAGGGTGACCTTGTCGCCGCACAACGGGTTGAAACCATCGGCCGAGCAATTGAAGTCTTCCAACTCACGGTAATTGCGTGGCTTGCTGTTGTGCTCCAGCAGGATCTCCTGGTAAAGCTCACCCAGGTTGGACATCAGCTAAAAACCTCAATCACCCGGTCGATACCCTTGACCAAGATGTCTACTTCTTCTTTGGTGTTGTAGAAGGCCAGGGAGGCCCGTGCGGTGGCCGGAATCCCAAAACGTTCCATCACCGGCTGGGCGCAATGGTGCCCAGTGCGAATGGCGATGCCCCGGGAGTCTAGTATCGTGCCGATATCGTGGGGATGGGCCGTGTCCATGATAAAGGAAAGAATGGCGGACTTATTTTCAGCAGTTCCAATTAACCGCAATCCTTCGATAGACGATAGGCATTGGGTGCCGTATTCCAACAGTTCATTTTCCCAGGCTGAAATACGGTCCAGGCCGATGTTGGACACGTAATCAATGGCCACTCCCAGGCCGATCGCCCCCGCAATGTTGGGGGTACCCGCCTCAAACTTGTATGGCAGGTCATTATACAGCGTTTCCTGGAAGGTGACCGACCGGATCATCTCGCCGCCGCCCTGCCAGGGTGGAATGGATTCGAGCAGGTCAGCCCGGCCGTACAGGATTCCGATTCCGGTGGGCCCGTAGAGCTTGTGTCCCGAGAATACGTAGAAGTCGCATCCCAGGTCCTCGACGTCCACCTGCATGTGGGGCGCTGCTTGCGCGCCGTCCAACAATACGGGAACGCCCCGGCTGTGGGCCATTTCCACGATCTGCTTTGCGGGATTTATCGTGCCCAAGGCATTGGAGACGTGCAACACCGATACCAATTTGGTTCGGGGGCTCAGCAGCCGCTCATAGTCGTCCATGAGCAGCTCTCCGGCGTCGTTGATGGGAATCACCTTCAATGTTGCGCCCCGTTCCTGGCAAAGCAACTGCCACGGTACGATGTTGGAGTGGTGCTCTAGGGCTGAGATTATGATCTCGTCGCCCTGGCCTATGTTCTGGCGGCCGAAGGTCTGGGCTACCAGGTTTATCCCTTCGGTGGTTCCCCTGACGAAGATTATCTCCTTATCATGGGCGGCGTTGAGCAGGTTCCTGACTTTGGCGCGGGCGCCCTCGTAGTCGTCGGTGGCCAGTTGGCTTAACGTGTGCACGCCCCGGTGCACGTTGGAGTTCGTATTGGTGTAGTAATCGACCAGCGAATCTATGACCACCTGGGGTTTTTGGCTGGTGGCGGCGTTGTCCAGGTACACCAGGGGGTGACTGTTGACCGTCTGACGAAGCAGGGGGAAATCCTCCCGGATTTTGGCCACGTCTAATGGGATCGCTGGCGTTGTGGGCCCGGCCGGTTGGGAGCCGGTTTGGGGGGTTGTCATTGGGCGCCCCTAATCCTAATAGTAGCCGCCGGAAGCTCTGCCTGGAACAGCTGGTCCAGGTACTCTCGCAGGGGTTCCACCTCGACGGATTGGATTATCTCTCCGGCGAAAGCCTGGATCAAGAACTTGCTGGCGGTCTCGTGGTCCAGACCGCGGCTGCGCAGGTAAAACAACGCGATGGGGTCGATGTTTCCCGCGGTGGCGCCGTGGCCGCATTGGACGTCGTCGGCGTATATCAGCAGGCTGGGCTTGCTGTCCACCTCGGCGAGATCTGATAACAACAGATTTTTGTCGCTTTGGTGGGCCGTCGCCTTTTGGGAGTCTTTCCTGACCAAGACTGTCCCGCCAAACACCGCTCTGGAATCACCGTCCAGGATGCCTTTGTAGCGCAGGTTGCTGGTGGTGTGGGGGCTGGCATGGTCGATGTTGATCAGATTGTCTATGTGCTGGCTGTCTTTAGTGAGGTAGAGGCCGTCCAGGCCGCAAGAGCTGCCCGGCCCGTCCAGGGTCACCTTGAAGTCGATTCGGGTTAGAGCCGAGCCGATGGCGAATGAAGATGAGGAAAATGTGCTGTCCCGGTTTTGATGAACTCGGGTCTGGCCCACGTGGTATGCATTGGGGCCATCATTGACTAACTGGTGGTGCTTTACTTTCGCGCCGTCGCCGGCCACGATCTCGGTAACCGCGTTGGTAAAGTGAGCAGACTGGACAGCGCCGGGCATGCTGACGTAGCTTTCATTTATCGTAACGCTGCTGTTGGGGTCTGCCACAATCAGAGTTCTGGGGAAAACTGCTTTAGGTTGAGCCCGCGGCGTAGTCAAGTAGATCAGGTTCAACACAGACCCAGGGGCAACTCCTGGCGGGACGTGGATGAAGGCGCCATCCCGCAGGAAAGCGGTGTTTAAGGCTGGCAGCCCATCGTCGTCAAGGGCCGTATATCGCCCTAGGTGCTGTTGAACGATGTCATTACCAGATAAAAATCGGGCCAAACTCCCGCTCACGGCGCCGTGGTTGACTGGGCCTTCGGTAGACAGGGCAGAAGAAAAAAGCCCATCGACGAACACCAGGTTTGTCCAGTCGTCCTGCCATGGGGCCAAACACTTCACATCTTGGATATCCGCTCCCGAATCGGGGTCCAGCTCCGATGGTATGGAGAATTGGGCGGCTGCCAGGGGCCTGACGCTGGTGTATTTCCACCTTTCGTTTCCCCGCCGGGCAATGGGGAACCCCAGCCGTTGGAACGTAGACCAAGCGGTGTCGCGCAGCTCCTGAGTCCAACCGGAGACCGGTTGGCCGGGGGCGTGCCCGTTTAATTCCTGGGACAAGGCAAGGAAAGCGTCGGAGTAAGACTGGAATCTGGCGGCGGTCTGGGTCATGGGTTTCGGGCCTCGGAGACGCTTTTAGGCGCCGGCATCGACGAGATCCGGCTGGTCCTGGGACTCTTTCAACCAATCGTAGCCCTGGGCTTCCAGTTGGTGGGCCAACTCGGGACCTCCGGACTGGACGATGCGGCCGTCCAATAAAACGTGAACAAAATCTGGGGTGATGTAATCGAGAATGCGTTGATAGTGGGTCACCAGCACGATGGCGTTGTCCGGGCCTCGCAGCTGGTTGATCCCGTCAGACACGATGCGCAGCGCGTCGATGTCCAGACCGGAATCCGTTTCGTCGAGGAGGGCCAGTTTGGGTTCCAACATTGCCATTTGCAGTATTTCGTTGCGTTTCTTCTCTCCGCCGGAGAATCCTTCGTTCACCGCGCGGCGCACCAGGTCCTGGTCGATCTTGACCATCTCTATCTTTTGTTTCAATAGCTGGTCAAACTCCCGGGCGCCCATCTCTTCCTCGCCCCGGTGCATCCGCCGGGCATCCATCGCGGCTTTCAGGAATTGCCAGATTCGTACCCCGGGAAGTTCCACGGGGTATTGAAAGGCCAGGAAAACGCCTTCGCGCGCCCGTTGCTCGGGCTCCATCTCAAGCAGGTTCTTGTCTAAATAAACCACTTCGCCCTGGTCAACCGTGTAATCGGGACGGCCAGCCAGCACGTTGGCCAGGGTGCTTTTGCCCGAGCCGTTGGGGCCCATGATGGCATGGACTTCCCCAGTGTTTACAGTTAGGCTCACCCCGCGCAGAATCTCCAGATCGCCTGCGGAGACATGGAGGTTGCGGATTTCTAAGAGTGGGACACCCGATGAGGCGGGTTTGCCATTCATATTCAATTTGCAGCTAACCTACGGCGCCTTCCAGGCTGACCTTAAGCAGTTGGGAGGCCTCCATGGCGAATTCGAAGGGTAATTCTTGAAAGATTCCCCGGCAGAAGCCGTTGATGATCATGTGGTGAGCGTCCTCGTCGGAAATGCCCCTCTGCTTGCAGTAGAAGAGTTGGTCGTCGCTGACCTTGGAGGTGGAAGCCTCGTGCTCTATCTGGGCAGTGGGATTCTTGACCTCGATGTAGGGCACCGTGTGGGCGCCGCACCGGTCGCCGATCAGCAGAGAATCGCATTGGGTGAAGTTCTTGGCATTGGTGGCTGAAGGCATGACCTTTACTAATCCCCGGTAGGTGGCGCTGCCCTGGCCGGCCGAGATCCCCTTGGCCACGATGGTGCTTTTGGTGTTCTTGCCCCGGTGGATCATCTTGGTGCCCGTGTCTGCCTGCTGGTGGTTGTTGACCAGGGCCACAGAGTAAAACTCGCCCACCGAGTTGTCGCCGTCCAGCAAAACGCTGGGGTACTTCCAGGTGATCGCCGACCCGGTCTCCACCTGGGTCCAAGATATCTTTGAGTTGCGGCCTTTAGCCTTGGCCCTTTTGGTCACGAAGTTGTAAACCCCGCCGTTGCCGTCCTTGTCGCCTGGGAACCAATTTTGCAGGGTAGAATACTTGATCTCAGCATCGTCCAGGGCCACCAGTTCCACCACGGCAGCGTGAAGCTGGTTGGTTTTGCGGGCCGGGGCGGTACAGCCCTCCAGGTAGCTGACGTAGCTGCCCTCTTCCGCGATGATCAATGTCCGCTCAAACTGGCCTGAATCCGCCTGGTTGATGCGGAAATAGGTCATCAGCTCCATGGGGCAGCGCACACCTTTGGGTATGTAGGCAAAGGAGCCGTCGCTGAACACGGCGGAATTCAGGGTGGCGTAAAAGTTGTCGGCGTAGGGTACCACAGAACCCAGGTACTTCTTTACCAGGTCTGGGTGGTTATGAACCGCCTCGCTAATGGGACAGAAGATGACGCCAACCTTCTCCAGGGTTTCCCGATAGGTGGTGGCGACGGAAACGCTGTCCATGACGGCATCCACGGCGACGCCGGCCAATTTTTCCCGTTCCTCCAGCGGTATGCCGAGTTTGTCGAAGGCTTCCAAAATCTCCGGGTCGACCTCGTCCAGGCTCTTGGGCCGGTTATCGGCGGCGCCGGGAGCGGCGTAATAGTGGATGTCCTGGAAGTCGATGGGCGGGTAATTGACGTTAGCCCAGGTCGGGACCTGTTGCTTTAGTTTTAGCCAATGGCGAAACGCCTTCAGCCGCCATTCCAGCATCCACTCCGGCTCATCCTTTTTGGCGGAGATCAGGCGGACTATATCTTCGCTGAGCCCCTTGGGCGCGACGTCGGACTCGATGTCGAGGCTGAATCCCCACTTGTAGTCCGTGTCCAAGTCAGCGGCGGCGGTCGAACGGGATAGAACCTGGGGAGCTGGGGTAGGCCTATTTGCGGAAGTCTGGGCCATTTATTCTGCGTCCCTTCGATAAGGTTGAATCGCGGTTAAATAGATTGTCGACCAAATAGGTCAACAATGATGCTATCACCGCCTTCAGTGACTGTCAACGAATCCCGGCTGTCATCCCTATGAGGTTTGGAAACGCATATATGTGCGCTGGGAATTCACAAGGGTCACAGACACCACTGCCGGGTTTGCGGTTTTTGGAATGCATACAAGGCGTTGGGCGATCAGGTTGACTCCCTAATGCGGCTGAGAGTATAACATTGAATCATGAGTGAAACTGATGGGACCTTGCGATTCCCTCTGGGGGATTGCCATACGCACTTGGATAAGTACGCACCGGATGAGATGCCCGGAATAATCGAACGGGCCCAAGAAGCCGGCGTGGGATACATAATCGCCGCCGGGACCACCTTGGACTCTTCCCGAGCTTGCATCCAGATGACCAAAGATTACGACATCATGTACGCCGGTGTGGGCATTCACCCCATGGAAGCTAACGAACCGGTGGACGACGAAGTGTACCGCACCCTTGAAGAACTGGCCAAGTCCTCACCCAAAGTCATTTGCATTAGCGAGGTCGGGCTGGATTTCCTGCCCGCTTCTCCGGACCATGCCACCCAATACCAGGTATTCCGCCAACACATAAGGCTAGCGAAAAGCCTGGGGTTGCCCATAATCTTCCACTCGCGGGAATCACACCCCGAGGTTTTCCAGACGTTGCGGGAAGAGCAGGCCGGTGACGTGGGCGGCGCGATGCACTATTTCCAAGCGGACGAAGCCTCTGCCCGGGAGGCCATTGATTGCGGATTTTTCATCTCTTTCGCCCGGCCGCTGTTGCGCCTGCCCGAGTTGGAGGAGGTCGCCAAAATCATTCCTCTGGATAACATCGTGCTGGAAACCGACGCGGCCCCCCAGCCCTTTAAGAAATACCGCCATAACTGGACCGAGCCACGCCACGTGCAGGCGGTGGCCCAGAAGTTGGCCGATCTCAAGGGCATCACTTTGGAAGAAGTAACCCAGGCTACGTCGAAAAACCTTACCAAATTGCTGGGACTGGAACACCTCGCGGCGCTCCGGTAGGCCGCGGTGCCCAAGCCGCCAGCGGCCCACCTACCTTCGCCTCACCCAATCCTGCCGGCAAAGCCGATGGCCGTTGGCTGCCGGATAAACTTTAATCAGCTTTACATCTGCCACGCCGTGGCCTCCCGTTTGAGCCAGGCTGTGCAGGGTGTTAACATTGGTCTAAAGTTGAATTCAAGCCTCAATCCTATCGCTCGGCGTATCGAACGGTGTGTCGATCACCCGAATCGATCACATGGAGGGTGTCTTGCCAAATAATTGCCAAATTGCCCTGAAAGAGTGGGCGGTGACTGTAGAAGCTCTGGCGCAAGGCCAGCAGATCCTCTTGGTTCGCAAGGGCGGTATCCACGAGGAGGGCAAGGATTTCAAGGTGATTCACCCCGAATTCTTGCTGTATCCGACTTATGAACACCAACGGGAAGACCTGCTCAAGGATGAAAATCAAGAACAGCTAAAGAGTTTGCTGGCCCTGCCTCACCCTCAAGAGGAGATCCGATTTTCCCATTGGGCCAAAGTCGAAGAACTGTTGGAGATTTCCCAGCAAGAACCGCTGGATGCCTTGTCTCCCTTTCATATCTGGACTCAGGAGTACGCCCAGTCCCGCCTCCATTGGAAGCCCATGGTCCCGCTGGCCCTTATGCTGATGCGGGTTTACCGAATGGAAAATCCGGTGACAGTGCCATTCCTTCCCGAATACAAAGGCTGCACGTCGTGGGTAGACATCATTCCCAACGTAGATTTGGGCAATTTGGAACCGGTGGTTTCAGACGAGACGTTCCAGCGGATGGTCGACGATATCAAGGGCTCTTTGGAGATGCAGGTAGCGCTGGCCTAAGCCTGAACCCAGTTGAGGACGCATTTCCACTACGAATAGTCGAGGCCGGATATGCCAACCGATTCAACCGGTGCGGGAAAGCCGGGCCTGTTCGCGATTCTGCGGGAGCAAGCCCAAGGGCGCGGTCTTTTCGATCAAGACGCGGAGCTTTCGCCTGCCCTGGCATTTTCCCTGGTCAGGGACATGGATTACCAGCGGGCCCGGTCGCGGGAGCCTGAAGCCATCATCAGTGAGTGGTGGGGCGCCTGTTCGGGTAAGCACTATCTGCTAAAGGCTTTGTTTGAGGAGATCGGATACCAGGCGAAACTGGTTATGTGCCCTCACTGGTTCACCCAAGAAAATACCAAAGGGTTTCCCGATGACCTTAAAGCTCTCCTAGCTGAAGGACCCGTCCCCGACGTTCACACTTTCCTGAGAATCAACACCGGCGAGACCTGGACCCAGGTGGACGCAACGTGGCCGCTTTGGGCGGAGAATTTAGGGTTGACGGTGAACCACCGATTCCAACCGGGGACGGACATGGAGTTGGCCTGCCAGCCCCACGAGTTCATAGAAGTTCCCGAAGATTGGGACCCGCAGGAGTTTAAAGAGCGGGTGATCAAGTCTTTCTGCGGCACGAACTCACCAATCAGGGAGCGTTTTATCCAGGGATTGGCGAACTGGTTAGCCCAATATTCAATCGATAACAGAGGTTTTTAACGATATGAAATACCGGCAACTGCCGCGCACTGATCTGGATCTATCTGAAGTTGGCTTTGGGGTTTGGACGGTGGCCACCGACTGGTGGGGAAAGATCGCCGACGCGGAAAAGGCTGCCCTGCTGGAGAACGCCTTGGAGAAGGGTGTCAACTTCTTCGACACGGCCGATACCTACGGGGAAGGTTACGGAGAGGAGATCCTGGCTAATGTGCTGGGCCACCGGCGCAAAGAGTTCATCATCGGCACGAAATTCGGATATGACTTTTACGATCAATCTGTTCCCAGGGTAGGCCACCAGCCGCGGCCACAAAAATTTGACCGCGAATTTGTGACCTTCGCCTGCGAGCAAAGCCTGCGCCGCCTGCAAACCGATTACATAGACCTCTACCAGATCCACAATCCAAAATTGAGCCACTTGGAAATGGACGAGTTGTTTGAGACGCTGGAACAGCTCCAATCCGACGGGAAGATACGCCACTTCGGCACCGCCCTTGGGCCGGATATCGGCTGGTTTGAAGAAGGCGAAGCTTCCATGCGCGAAAGGCACGTGGACTGCTTACAGATGATCTATAGCATCATCGAGCAAGAACCTGCCTCAGATTTTTTCCCCATAGCAAAAGAGGAGAACGTTGGCCTGGTCTCCCGGGTGCCCCATGCGTCGGAGGTGCTCACAGGCCGCTATATCGAACCCCCCACTTTCACGGAGGGCGACCACCGGGCTTCCAGGAAAGCCGAATGGATGAAGGAAGCCATCCGCAAATCCGAGCAGGTCAAATTCTTGATCCAGGACGATGCCCGAACCATGAGCCAGGCAGCGATCAAGTTTTGCCTGGCACAGCCTGCCATCGTGTCTGTACTGCCCAACTTAACCACGCTGGAAGAGCTGGACGAGTACACGAGAACGCCGGAAACCCCAGATCTGACCAAGGAAGAGCTGGTGCGTTTGGGCGAGTTGTGGCAGAACGACTTCTACCTTGAGGACAGAGAGCCTCAGTTCAGAGAGATCTAAAACGAGATCTCGAAACTAGGTGGTTGTAGGTGAATCGAAACATTAACTGCGAATACCGCTATAGAAAGCCGTAACGTTTCCTGAATCGGTTACCCGTTATACCCGATGTATTGCGCCCAGAGGATGAATTCATCCTCTGGGCGCAATTGTATTTATCGGCAAGGCGGTTATAATCGGGGACATTCCGCGCCTCAATCATGTATCCCCAGGGGTCGTTGTAGCCTGGGGTCATCAAGGCTCCCGACGGCCGTGCCGGGAGGGCCTGGGTTTTTTGGGAGGATGTGAGCCTATGACCGCCAGCACAACCACCATAGCCGGAAATCAAGCCATGAAGTTCATATACCGATTCGACCAGGGCGACGCTTCCATGTCTGGCCTGTTGGGCGGCAAGGGAAGCAACCTGTGTGAGATGGTCCGTTTGGGGCTGCCGGTCCCGCCGGGATTTGTCATCTCCACTGATGTTTGCCACCAGTACTATTCCCAGGGTGGCAACCTGCCGGCTGGAATTGACGCCGACATCAAGGCCAACATCCATCTGTTGGAAAAAACTTTAGGCAAGTCCTTTGGGTCGGCGAAATCTCCACTTCTCGTCTCGGTCCGCTCCGGCGCTCAAGTCTCAATGCCCGGCATGATGGACACGATCTTAAATCTGGGCATCAATGACGAGATCGTGGAAGGCCTGGCCGCCATGATGGGTGACCCCCGGCCCGCCTATGATGCCTACCGGCGCTTCCTGCAGATCTACTCCGATGTAGTGTTAGAGATCCCCGGGGAGACCTTTGAAGAGATATTGGCCTTACACAAGCAAAAAGCCGGGGTTAAGCAGGATTTCCAGCTAGATCCGAAGCAGATCCGGGGAGTCATATCCGATTATAAAAAAGCGATACGCTCGGCGTGCGGCGACGATATTCCGGCCGATCCGTGGCGGCAACTCACCCTGGCGGTGGAAGCGGTGTTCCGGAGCTGGAACAACACCAGGGCCATCTTCTATCGCAATCACAACGGCATTTCTCACGACATCGGGACGGCCGTTACCGTCCAGTCCATGGTGTTCGGCAGCCTGGGGCCCACCAGCGGCACGGGAGTCCTTTTTACGCGGAACCCTTCCGATGGCGGCCACAAGCCCTATGGGGAATTCTTGTCCAACGCCCAGGGTGAAGACGTGGTGGCCGGGGTGAGGACCCCGCAGCCTATATCCAGCCTGGCCGGAGTGATGCCTCAAGCTTTTAAAAACCTGATGGATCTGGCGGAGAAACTGGAAAGCCACTACCGCGACATCCAGGACATGGAGTTCACCATAGAGAACGGGCGCCTGTTTTTGCTACAGACCCGCGCCGCCAAACGCACCGCGTTGGCCGCGGTGAAAGCGGCCGTGGACATGGCCAACGAAGGTTTGATCAGCCGGGATGAAGCCATTCTCCGTGTAGACGCCGAAGAGATGATCCAGTTGATGGTTTCCCAGTTCGAACTGGACGCCGAGTCTGATGAGATGACATCTGCCTTGCTGGCCAAAGGGTTTGGCGCTTCGCCCGGCGCGGCCACGGGCAAGGTTTATTTTGATGCGGACCGGGCGGTTGAAGCTGCGGCTCTGGGAGTTTCGGTGATCTTGGTCCGGCCGGAAACCAAGCCCGACGATATCCACGGAATCATTGCTTCGGCCGGTCTGGTAACGAGCCGGGGAGGAGTGACCAGCCACGCGGCGGTGGTCACCCGTGGTTTAGGGATCCCGTGCATCGTTGGCTGCGAGGAGGCCCAGGTAGACCCGGCCCAAGGAACATTAACCGCCAACGGCAGGATCGTCCGCGAGGGAGAATACGTCAGCATCGACGGTGCCACCGGCAACGTGTACGTAGGCAAAATGGAGACGGTGGACGCCGACCCTGAGGCTATCGCCGAGGCTAAAGAGCTTTTGGAGTGGGCGGACCAGGCGCGGAAATTAGGAATCATGGCCAACGCCGACACGCCGGCTGACGCATCCCAGGCGGTGGCCATGGGCGCCGAGGGAATCGGCCTGTGCCGGACCGAGCATATGTTCCTGGATCCCCAGCGCCTGCCTGAGGTTCGTCTGATGCTGGTGAATGCTGACGCGGCCGAGCAGTGGCGGCGGAGTCAACCCAACGGGAACGAAGTGCCAACTTCGAACGGAGACCTTCCGGCAGGGGTGGAAGATTTCTACCATGCTTTGGAAAACGTCAAACAACTGCAAACCGATGATTTCACGGGTATCTTGCGGGTCATGGGGAGCCGGCCGGTGATCATCCGGCTGTTGGATGCCCCGCTACACGAATTCTTGCCGCCATACGAATCCGTGAAAGCTGAGTTATCGGAAATGCAGCAGTCGGGGGCCACCTCCGACGAGATCAAAGACAAGGAAGCGTTCTTGCTTTTGGTGGAATCCCTCAGGGAAGAAAACCCCATGCTGGGACACCGGGGCTGTCGGCTGGGTTTGAGCTTCCCGGCCATCTACCGGATGCAGGTGGAGGCCATCATCACCGCCGGGGCGAAGCTGATCAACGAAGGCGTCCAGGTCAACCCGGAGATCATGATTCCTTTGACGGTGCATGTGGAGGAGATGCGGCGGTTGCGGGAAGACCTCACGGCTACGGCCTCCCGGGTGCAGGAAAGGTTGGGTGTCCAGGTCGCCTATAAATTCGGCACCATGATCGAAACGCCCAGGGCGGCCCTGACTGCGGGCGCCATTGCCCAGGAATCGGATTTTTTCAGCCTGGGGACCAACGATTTGACCCAAATGGCTTTCGGATTCAGCCGGGACGACGCGCAGGCAAAATTCCTGGGCTCGTATATCGAAAATGGCGTATTGCCGGCCGACCCCTTCGCCACGATTGACGCGGACGGCGTCGGTATGCTGGTGAGGATGACGGTGGACGCGGGGAGGAAAACCCGGCCGGACCTGGAGATTGGCATTTGTGGCGAGCACGGCGGGGACCCGTCCAGCATCGCTTTTTGCCACGATGCCGGATTGGACTACGTCAGTTGCTCACCGTTCCGGGTGCCTGTGGCGCGGCTGGCCGCGGCTCAGGTGGCAATAAACCATCCCAAATCATAAACTGCCATCCGAGCCACTACCCTACGATGCAGGCCGCTTGACGGCTATAAAGGTTTTTCCGGATCGATCCCATCCCAATCAAATAGCCTTTTGAGCAAGGCAAAAAACCTGGCGCTGTCCACCCGCTCCGCAACCACGATATTTCCGCCCATCCGGACGGTAAGGCTCTCTCCCAACCGCTGCTGATCTATGGTTACCACCCGCAGTGTCATTGGGCGCCCGCTTACCACCTGAGGATCGATGGCAGCCGCCAGGGCTAATGGATCATAAAACTGAAACTGCTTTCTACCGGAGTCGAGGCGAAACCAATCTTGCAGCAACCGTATGGCCAGTTGTCCCAAAGCATTGCCGCCTCTCAACGTCTCCACCTGCTTATGGTTCAGCGCCGCTTGCCGAGAGGCGCCCAGGTCCACCAGGGTGACGGGGATCGTTGATGACATGACCATGTCGGCCGCCACCGGGTCGCTAAAGAAATTGAATTCAGCGTGGGGGGTGACGTTGCCTGGAGTGTTTACCGCTCCGCCCATGATGGCTACGGACCCGGCAAGTTCCAAAGCCCCGGGATGGCGTTGCATCAGGCGTGCCAGGTTGGTGAGAGGGCCCAAGGCCACCAGATTGACCTCTCCCGGAGATGCCCGCAACGATTGGGCCAGAAAGTCGGTAGCCCTTTGGGCGGCGGGTCCGGCCTTGGGTTTTGGCAACCTGCTGGGAAGTCCCGTATTACCGTGAAACGCAAAAGAGTAACCGAACCGGCCGGACACGGGCCGAGAACTTCCTCGGTGAACTGGCACGTCGGCCCGGCCGGCGGCGTTCAACACGGCCAAGGCGTTGCGGGTTCCCCTGGCCAGGGGAACGTTGCCGCCTACGGTGGTAAGGCCCAAAACCTTATTCGAGGTGGCGGCCAGGGCCATGAGAATGGCGATGGCGTCGTCGATCCCCGGGTCGGTGTCTATGATAATGCCAGATGATTCGCGCAACTGGGAATTTGCCCTCAGTCTTTGAACAAAAGATTGGAGTTGGCGTAGGCCGTCAACGCATCCATTGACGTGTGCCAAAACTTGTAACCGGTGGCTTGTTTTAAGGTCCCCGTGCTGATCACCATGGGATACCTGACCAGGTTGAGACTCGCGGCGGTGGAATCACGTTGCATGCGCAGGTTCCAGGTCAATTGCAACAGGGGGTAGGCGAGGAAGGAGGGCAGGCTCACCATCCGGCTTTTGATGATTTCCGCCATTTCCCGGTAGAAGACCACCCCGTCGCCGGCCACGTTGAAAACCCCGGGGATACCCCGCTGAATGACGATATTTAGTACCCTGGCCAGGTCATCCTCATAAACGAATTGCATTGGAGGGTTCTGGTTCTCCACTTCTAAGAGCCAGCGCTTGAAAAAAGACTGCGTGGCGTAGTTGCCGGCGCTTGGGCCCAATACCATGCAGGACCGGAGGATGGTTACCTTGGTGTCTCCCTGGTGCTCGGCGAACTCCTGCAGAGCCTGTTCAGAGAGGAATTTATCGTAGCCATAAGGGACATCGGGCTGGGGCCTAAGGGCGGCCCGGACCGTCAATGGAATAGGATTGTCGGAATGGGCACCATACACCGTATGTGAGCTAAGGTAGACAACATGTTTCACTCCGGCGCGCACACAGGATTCTATCACTTTCTTGAGGGCCTTCAGGTTAGCCTCCCGGATATCGTTCACCTCCCGGCGGTTTCTGCCCCGCCGGGTGATGAATGCCAAGTGCACCAGTGTCGATACCTTGTGTTCTATCAGGGCGTTGTCGATTGGCTGGGTGACGTCGCGCCGGTAAGCCGCGATGTTGTGGATGGGAAATGCCAGGGGCCGGTTATCGATGGCGACCAGTTTGGGCGACCCCTCCATCTCCTCCAGTTGGTGCAGTAAACTGGTGCCGATGTAGCCCGATGCCCCGGTGACTGCCACCGCGGTCGGAGGCGTGGTCATATTTGACCGCTGCCCGATTGTCGCTTGGCAGCGAGGTAGGTGATATCAGAGCCTGATCCATCCAAGCGGAACGGGCCGGGCACGCGAAGGGCCAGGACTTTGGTGGCGATGGTGGCCAGCACCAGGGGTGTCATGGTTTGCCGGCGTTGTGGTGCATCCCTGACAGAGTGCTGCCTAACCAGGTTTGAGCCATTACGCGGATCTTTTGTGGTTTGGACAGGCTGACTCGGTGGTGCAAAACGTCGTAGTCCGCCGATTCGATGCGTTTCAGAACTTTTCGATAAAGTTGGCCCATCACCGCCGGGCATGCCCGCGAACGGAAGGAAAGGTAGGGAAGCAGTTGAAAGCCGCTGTTGAAATATTCCTGGGCTCGCTGCGCTTGAAACCGCATCAGGTTGGTAAAGGGCTCGTTGACGATGCCGGCTTGCAGGTCGTCTTCAGTGTAGCCAAACCGGGCCATCTCGTCTTGGGGAAGATAGACGCGGCCCATGCCCAGGTCCTCTTGCACGTCTCTGGCGATGTTGGTGAGTTGCATGGCCAATCCCAGATCGATGGCGTGTTCCTTGGCGCGAGGGTCCTGGTATCCGAAGATCTGAAGGCAGACAAGTCCGACCACCGAGGCCACCTGGTAACAGTATTGCCGTAGTTCCTGAAAATCTTGGTACCGGTTTTTGACCAAGTCGGATTCCACTCCGGAGACGATGTCCTGGAAATAGTCTTGGGGGATCTCGTAGCGTTGGGCCACATCGGTCAAAGCCAGGAAAACCGGGGCGGTGGCGCTGCCGGAGTAGGTTTTTTCCAAATCTCCCCGTATCGCGGCCAGCCGGGCCAGTTTGATCGCTACGGACCCCTCATCGTCAACCGAGTCATCGCAATGGCGGCAGAAGGCGTAGACGACGGAGATAGCGCGGCGCCGTTGCGAGGGGAGAGTCAAGAACGCGTAGTAGAAGTTTTTCGCTTCCCTACGGGTGATTGACTGGCATTCCTCATAAGCCGCTTCCAGGTCGGACACTTTGGCCTCCCGAACTACTCGCCGACTACCTGAAGCATGACCTCTCGGGAGCGGGGATGGTCAAGCTCGATGAAGAAAACGCTCTGGTAGTTGCCGAATTGCATGTTGCCGTCAATGATCGGAATGGTCTCGCTGGTGCCCAGCAAAAGATGTTGCAGGTGAGCATGGCCATTGGGAGATTCGTCGGGTGTCATATTGACGGTGCGGATGGAGAAGTCGTTGTGCTGGTAGCCTCCGTCCCGGGGAGATAGTTTTTCCAAAAATACCTCCATGTCCTTCAGCAATAACGGCTCATTTTCGTTGATCTTGATGGCGGCCGTAGTGTGTTTGGAAAATACCACCACGAAGCCGTTGGCGACTTTGGAGTTGGCTACACAGCTAGACACCCAATCCGTGATGTCGATAAACTGGGGCGCCCTTTCAGTGTTCAGATTTAGGCAATAAGACTTGGCAACCATGCTCACCATCATCCCCCTGTGGTCATTGTTGGACTTTTGGACCCACGATGATTTGAAATACCGTTTCCGGAACCGGCCGCTGCTGATAGGTTGCGAAACCGTCCCAACGCCAGCAAGGGCCAGTAATTTCGGTAAAGGTGGTAGTTGATCATGAAACCGGCGGAAATATTCCGGCCTTGATGTCCCCTTTCTCCCGGCTTGGGGAGATGCTTGGGCCTTTCGCCCACCAGGTAACCGGGAAAACCAGCGCCGGTAAAATGGGGCTCGTCCCAACATCCTCCGTTGGTCTGGGAGCGGGTCAAATAACGAACCCCCGACTGTACCGCCGGGTTGTCCACCTCTCCGGCCGCCATCAGCGCCAGAAGCGCCCAGGCGGTTTGGGAGGCCGTGCTGGGGCCTACCCCATGGAGGTCTGGATCGGCGTAGGAAGCGCAGCTTTCGCCCCAGCCGCCATCCTCGTTTTGATGGTCTAACAACCAGCGGGCGGCTTTACGAATGTGGGGCTGGCTCATGTCTTCGCCTATGGCGGCCATGGCCGGCAGCACGGCGCCAATACCATAAACATAGTTCACGCCCCAACGGCCAAACCAGGAACCGTCGGATTCTTGCTCACGCTTTATGAAATCACAGGCCCGTTTGACCGGAGGGAAGTCCTGGCTGTATCCCAATTTTCCAAACATCTCCACCAGATGGGCGGTGACGTCTACGCTGGGAGGGTCTAGCATTTCGCCGAAATCGGCAAATGGGAGCTTGGCCAGGTATTTCCGGTTGTTGTCTTTGTCGAAAGATGCCCAACCGCCATTTTTGCTTTGCAACGCAAGCAACCAATCCACGCACCGTTTGACCGCCTGTTGACGGCGATGATCTTCTTCGGGGGGAAGGGCCACGGACGTGAGGGCGATTATGACCTCGGCGGCGTCATCGATGTCGGGGTAATGTACGTTTTCAAACTCAAAGGACCAGCCGCCGGGCTGGGCGCCTTTCGCCCTCACCTGCCAATCCCCCGCCTCCATCACCTGACGGTCCAACAGCCACCGGGTCGATTTTTGGATCATTGGATTTGATACGTCCACTCCCGATTGCACCAGCGCGGACATGGCCAGGCAAGTGTCCCAAACGGGCGAGATGCATGGTTGCACTATGAAGGTTTCGTCGTCTTCGATCGCAAATCCCTCAAACCCGGTAAATCCCTGTTGCATCACCGGATGATCCATGTCGAAGCCCAGTTGATGTAGGGCAATGAGGCTATAGACCCATGGCGGCTGAATGCCTCCCCAAGAGCCATCCCTCTCCTGGTGATCCTTGAGCCAATCGATGATCTTCCGCTCGGCTTTGCCCCGCAATGGATGGAACGGGTTAACTGGAAGCCGGCCGTAGATTCCCAGGGCCTGGTCGATGTAGTGCAGGAGTTTGGGCCAGCCCCACTGGGCGTCGGGTTCCAGCAGGCTGTAATCGGTTTCTTCCCTGGAGAGAGGGTAGAGCTCATCGATGTTGGCTCGTTTGGGAATCTTGCAGGTGGGATGCTGCGTGAGAATAACCAGCATGGGCACAATGGTGCCCCGAGCCCAACTGGAGAATTCATAAATGTTGAAGGGCGCCCAGGCGGGCAGAAGCATGAGTTCAGGAGGCATAGTGGGAGTGCCCTTCCAGTCCCATTGTCCGAACATAGCCAGCCATATCTTCGTGAAGACCCGGGTCTTGGGCACGCCACCGTTGGAAACGATGAAATCCCGGGCTTTTAGCATGTTCTCGTTGCCCGGTGGGTGGCCGGCTAGCTTAAGCGCGAAATAACATTCCACCGACGTGCTCAGGTCACCGGCCGCGCCATAGTATTGACCCCAGGAGCCGTCCTCCGATTGTTGTTGCAAAAGGTAATTTGAGATCTTGCGCCAACGGCCTTCGTCCCGTTTCCCCAAAAAGTGGGTCAGCAGCAGGTATTCCGCCTCCATTGTCGGGTTGGCTTCCAACCGTGCCCACCAATAACCGTCTTCAAACTGGGCGCTCCGAAAGAATTCCTGGCATTTTGCTATGGAGCTGTCGACCACTTGGGCCGGGACTGGGTTCGTTGGTTTTGCGGTGATCAGGGCCATCTTATTTAGGTCGCCTTGCTTTTAAGATAACCGAATTCAGTAAACCATTCCATGGCATTTTTCAGGGCCCGTTCCACGGGATTTTGGGGCAGGCCAAGCTCGCCTATCGCCTTGGTACAATCAACGTACATGGGGTGTCTGGCCACCTTTATGCCTTCCACGGGAATTCGCGGTTCCCGGCCCATCAGGTTTCCCTCGACCATTTGATCCAGGTGGCCGGCCATGGTCACCAACCAGAAAGGGACCCGCCAGCGAGGCGGGCGCAACCCGGAGATGTCCCCCAACGTGGAGAACAATTGCTGTAGGGTGACATTTGTATTCCCCAAGATATATCGCTGGCCCGGCCGGCCCCTCTCCATAGCCAGAATGTGACCCGCGGCAACGTCTTCCACGTCAACCAGATTCAAACCGCCGTTCAGGTAGGCTGGAATGCGCCCTTTCAAGAAGTCCAGGACCATTTTCCCTGTTGGGGTTGGCTTTACGTCCCATGGTCCCACCGGCGCCGTGGGGTTGACCACAACCACCGGAAGCCCCTGATCCGCCTTGGTCAGGGCTACCTGCTCGGCCTGATACTTGGATCTTTTATAGGCCCCGGCAAATTGGCTGAGGTCGATAGGAGTATCTTCATTTCCGGGCCCATTGGATGAGAACCCAATTGTAGACACGGTGCTGGTATAGACGATCTTGGGAACTCCGGCGTCACCGGCGGCGTCCAAGACGCTGGCGGTACCCTCGACGTTGGTCCGGTACACCAGACCGGGATCGGGACTCCAAAAGGTGTAGATGGCCGCGCAATGAAAAAGGGCCTGGCACCCCCGGGCGGCGCGCGCCACCGATCCCCGGTCTAAAATGTCCCCAGTCACCGGTTCAATCCCTGTCTCATCGATGGCTTTGGTATTGCTGCCGGGCCTGACCAGGGCGCGCACTCGATAGCCATTGCGCCAAAGCATTCTGGCCAGGTTGCCTCCGATGAAACCGGTTGCTCCGGTGACCAGGACTTTCATCTTTTCAACCCCGAGGCCGGCTCCCGGATGGATGCGGTGGATTTAACGCATTGCAATGGTTGGCCGGATCTGCCGATATCGTGGCTGGACTCCAAGGGCACCACGGGAAGTATGTCCGTCAATCTCGGAATGATAGACAGGGCAAATTGGGCCAAGGAGTTTTGGGCATGCCTCATTTGAATGGCCAAACTCAGCAATGGGCCGAATCGCCAAGGACGCACCAAGGCCGACAAAGCAGTCTCGAAACCAGAGGCGGACAGCGAGGGCAGGTATCCCGGCAGACGCTGGTTTGCTGGATCTAGGATGGCCCTCACGGATAGGAACGGCACACCGGCGTCTTGAGCAGCCGCGGCGGCCCAATAGTCTTCCATGTTCACCGATGCCACCGAATATTCTTCAAAGATGGCATGCTTTCGCTCAGGTGATCCCATGACACAGCGCACGGTCAAAGACGGCGATAGGGTGGATCGCATGCCCGTCTCTCGAACTACATCCATCGCCTGCTGACGCATCCAAGAATCCGGTTCTAAGAAAGCCGGACGATCGGACCTTACGAAGGTATCTTCACGGTGATCGAGCTTGGCCGCTGGTGGATCGGGGCATGACGATGCCGAATTTGAAACATCCCAGTGGTACTGGCTGGACAGGATCAAGTCTCCAGACTCTAGGGAATTATCCACCGCGCCGGCAAACCCCAATAGCAACACCGCCCGTCGCTGTCCTCGGGATGGGCCTAGCCTAGAGGCGGTTTCTAACAAAGCGCGGGTCTCTTGGTATGCCCGGCGGGCGCCTATGCCGAAGGTGTGAAAAGTCACGCCGGTGGAAGCCTCCAGCTTCTTTTTGGGCAAAGATAACTCCCGTTCCATCGCGGCAACCACCAAGAGGCCTGAGCGGTGCGAATCGCGCATTTCGTTCGATGCAGTCATGGGACGTTCACGAGGCTGTGAGGCCGCCATTGCCAGCCGCTCCAGACTTAATGAGGGTGACCCAGTCCTTGGGGGTGGAGATGGCCTGGAAGATGGTGGCCGATTCAAACCCGCAATGCATCATGCAGTTGGCGCAGCGGGGGTCCTTCCCCACACCGTAGCGGTCCCAAAGTTCGTCTTTGTACAACTCGTCCACGTCATCCACGTGCTCGTCGGCCAGGGGATAACAGGGCTTGCGCCATCCCATCACGGTGTAGGTGGGATTTGACCAAGCCGAGCACTGGTAGTCACGTTCCCCTTTGAGGAAGTTCAGGTATAAGGGGTTGTTGTAGAACCGCATCCCCTTGGTCTTTTTCGGGTCCAAAAGCTCATTGAACATCTTCTGGGATTCCCGCCGGGTCAGGAACAACTCCTGGTCGGGAGCGTCCTTGAAGTCGTATCCCGGGGAGATCATAGAGCCTTCCACGCCTAGTCCGGCGACAAAACGGAACATTTCCCACAGGTCAGCGATGTCGCTGCCCCGGAAAACGGTGGTGTTGGTGCAGACCCGGTAGCCTTGGTCCAAGGCCAATTCGATGCCCTCGATGGCCTTTTTGAATACACCCTTCCGGTCGACGGATTCATCGTGGGCCGCTTCCATGCCATCGACGTGGATCACCCAACAGAGATACTTACTGGGTGGGATCTTTTTCAACATCCTCTCCAGCAACAACCCGTTGGTGCAGCAATAGATGAAATATCTTTCAGCCACCAGGCGGTTTATAATCTCGTCGATCCGGGGGTGGATGGTCGGCTCTCCGCCGGCGATCGATACGATGGGACTCCCGGCTTCATGCACGGCGGCTAGAGCTTCTTCCACCGGCATCATCTTATCCAGAACCGGCTTGTATTCCCTGATGCGCCCGCAACCGATACAGGCCAGGTTACACATCTCCAATGGTTCCAGCATCGTAACCAAAGGAAACCGCTTTCTGCCTTTGAGACGGTTTTTCAATATGTAAGCGCCTAACCGTATGGCTAGTTCGGCGGGTCTTTTGGCCTTTTCCATATCGCCTCCCGTATGCTTGCCATGGAGGTTGAGGTTACGAAAGGGTATCACGCGTTTCGATTCCCGCTGGGTAGGCAGCGATCAGATCGGGGCGCACCGGTCAAAATTCCCTGTGGGCTAGAAAATCGACCAAAGATTCAGCTTCTTTTTGGGCCCAGGCGGGGAGGCCGGCGGGCCGTAGCGCGGCCAGAGCTTGGTGGGCGCTGGTTTCCGTGATGGAGTGGGATTGTTTTTGGGCGCCAACGGTCTCCAAGATGGTCAGTACGTTCTCCACGTCATTGTCGGTAAGTTCTTCGTTGCCGTAAATGCGCAACAGTTCCTCCCGGGACCTCCCGTTGGCATTCTCCAATGCGAAGACCACCGGAAACGTCTTTTTCCTTCTACGAATGTCATTGCCTGCCGCCTTTCCGGTGGTGGCCTGGTCTCCCCATATCCCCAGGAAATCGTCCCGGATCTGAAACGCCCGGCCGACACCGCTGCCAAAGAGGGAAAAGGCCTTAAACGCGACTTGATCGCCGGTGGCCAGCAGGGCGCCAATCTCCAGACCGCTGCGGATAAGGGCGCCGGTTTTGTACGATATCATCTGCAGGTATTCGTCAGCGATGATGTCCGTCCGGGACTCGAATTCCAAATCAAGGCACTGGCCCTGGATCATTTCCAGGTAGCTTTCAGTGAGGATCTGCGACACCCTCAACACCGTTTCCGAAGGCACAAACCCGTGGGCCGCGTTTTGAATCGCCAGGTCGCCAACCGACTGTAGGCCGTTGCCGGCCACCAAAGCGCGGGGAACGCCCCAGAGGTACCAAAGGGTAGGCTGGTGGCGGCGTTCCACGTCCTGGTCCTGAATGTCGTCGTGAATTAGCGAAAAATTATGGATCAGTTCCAGGGCTGCGGCGGCGGGAAGGGCGCGGGAGGTATCGGCGGCGAGGGCCTCACAGGCAAACAAACATAACGTCGGGCGCAACGCTTTACCCTGGGTCATGGACGATTTGACTGGAGCTCCATGCCGGTCCACCCATCCCAGGTGATAACGCAACGGATAGAACAGGTCGTCGCCCATGGACTCCGGGACCGACCGGGACAGGGCTTTTTCGACCGAATCTTTGTATCGGGCGAACATCGCCGGGAGCTCCGGTCCTGGAGTAGCCTGGCCGACGGTTATGCCGGTCGCTTGAGGGCTCATTCGTGACAACTCAAACCAGGTGAGTCCGTAGCTCTGAATCAGGCGGCTGGGCGTTATTCAACTACTTGACTACATCGTTAGCCGATGGCGGAAATGCTAGCAAAGCCCGTTGAACGGTGTCAAGTATTTCGTACATCGGTTTGGTCGTTGCACTCAGAGAACGCGGCACCACCTGGGGCGTGGTTATCGTTGATTAAACGTGGCGCGGAATAAATACGTCTTCTATCGAAGGGTGAATCTGATGAGTTGATGTCCCACCGACCGATGGGAGCGGCGGAACAGGATCGACACGGTAGCCTATTCCAATGGTGGTTTGTGCCTGTCGGAGATGGCTGCGGCATGGAAATTTGGCGTGGCTTCAGGTGGTAAAATCTCCTTAAATAAAAGACCTTTAAAAGCGGTGAACTGGGCGGCTGGTTTTCAAGTGGGTTTTCGGGTAGAAATATGGGTATTTGACCTTCAAAACTATCATTGACACCCCTGACTGGTTATACTATCTTATTACATCAGAATGATTATCATTGTTGCCAAAGGGTATCGGCCCGTTGATCGCTCTTGAGTGGTTGCGGTGGCCCGTCTCTTGGGTGCAATGACGAACCGAAACAGCCGTGAAAACCGGCTGAAGGCATATCTAAACAAAAGAGAGGAGGAACCCATGGCTGACCAGGACGTGGCTTTGATGGCCCACCTGCTACGGCGCGCCGGATTTGGGGCAAGCCGCGACGAGATTGAGGCCAAAGCGGCCCAAGGGTACGACGCGACGGTCCAGGCGTTATTGCATCCCGACGACCAACCTGGAGTTGAAGACGACCTTCTGATGCGCTACCAGCCTTCTTATCATGAGGCCGCGGCCATCGAGAACAATGTTCAGGCCTGGCTCTACCGGATGATCAACAGCCCGCGGCAGTTGCAAGAAAAGGTAGCCTTGTTTTGGCACATGATCTTTTGTGCCGGCCATAGCAAGATAGACAGCGGCCAAGAGATGGGGATAATGGTCCAGATGTTCCGGGATTATGGCATGGGCAGCTTCAAGGACCTGTTGTTGCAGCTATCGCTCAGTCCCGGCATGATGTACTACCTGGACAACTCCGAGAGCCATAAAGCTAACCTTAACGAGAACTACGGCCGAGAATTGTTGGAGCTGTTCTCGTTGGGCGTTGGCATGGACGAAGGATTCAACTATTCCGAGGACGACGTCAAGGTGTGCGCCCGGGCCTTTACCGGCTGGAACGTGTCCGCGGCCTATCCACCTTTCCCCTACGGCCGCAGCCCTTGGGAATTCCGGTTTGATCCCGCGGACCATGACGATAGCGAAAAGACGTTCTTGGGAGAGACCGGACCGTGGGACGGCGGAGACATCATAGACATCATTTGCAAACAACCGGCCACCGCCCGGTTCTTGGCTCGACACATGTACAACTACTTTGTGGCCGATGAACCCCAGATCCCGGCCTGGCGGTTGACCCCTCCCCGGGACGAGGCTGCCATCAAGATGTTGGAGAAGACCTACTTCGATTCCGGATACAACATCGGGGCCATGCTAGAGGTGTTATTCACCTCTGATTTCTTCAAGGCTGAAGACGTCCGCTACGCCAAGGTGAAGAGCCCGGCGGAAGTTGTGGCTGGCACCCTGCGTTTGGCCGGCGACCACCGGGAGATGAAGCCTGGGTTGTTTGAGATTTCCCAGGAGCCTAAGTACATGGGCATGGACCTGATGAATCCCCCAACAGTTGAGGGATGGCATACCGGCAGAGAGTGGATCGACAGCGGCACTCTGGTGGAACGCATCAATTTCGCTTCCGATTACCTGGGTAACACCGAGATGCCGGGTATAAAGGATATAGTGAACCGGCTAGCCGCAATGGGCGGGACCTTGACTCCGGCGGATTTCGTGGATGGATGCCTGGACCTGGTGGGGCCGCTGGAGTTAACCGACGACACCCGCAATGAGTTGACCAGCCACGCCCAAAAATCGGGAGAATTGAGCCACGGCTCCGATGCCGAGCGTGCCGAGTTCACCCGCCGGACTGGCGAGATGCTTCAGATGATAGCCGCCACGGCAGAGTTCCAATTCGGTTAGATCACACAGATGATTTCCCCGTACGCCTGCACGTTAATTTAATGGAGGACAAATCATGGTTTCGACCAAGAAAGACCCAGTCCTGGCAGTCCTTTCACTGTCCGGCGGCAATGACGGGCTGAACACCGTGATTCCGCGAAACAGCGGATTGTATCGAGACTTCCGGCCCACGCTGGGAATCCCCGAAGATCAGATAATCCCGATCAATGACGAGTTGGGTTTCCATCCCGCCATGGGCCCGCTGAAGAAGTTCTGGGACCAAGGCAAACTGGCTATTTTCCTCGGCATAGGGTATGCCACGCCTAGTTACTCCCACTTCCGCTCGATGGATATCTGGCACACCTGTGAGCCAGATATCATAGGCACCGAAGGTTGGTTGGGACGGGCCCTCAAAGATATGGACCCTAATAGCGAGAACGTACTAACCGGAGTCAACTTTGGACGAGGCCTGCCACGTGCCCTGGCGAAGGACGGAGTGCCGGTGGCCTCCGTCGGCAACCTGGAAACCTACGGCCTGCTGACAGGGATCGATGGCGAATCCCAGAGGACCGAGGCATTGGATGTCTTCGGCCGGATGTACTCACCGGCCATGGGCCGGGGCGCCGTTCTGGATTACATCCACCGCACGGGCACCGACGCTTTGAAGGGCGCCGACATTCTGGCAACCGCGCCGGACGATTACAGCTCTACAGTCGAGTATTCCAACACAGCGGTGGGCCAGTACATGAAGAACATCGCCCAGACCCACCTGGCCGGATTCGGCACGCGGGTGCTGTACACCACCTCTCCGTATAACAGTTTCGACACCCATGCCAACCAGGGCCAACTACATGGCGGACTGTGGTCCGACGTGTCCAACACGGTGGAGAATTTCTTCGACGACCTGCATGAGCATGACGCCGCCGATAACGTAACCCTGTTCATGTTCACCGAGTTTGGCCGGCGTATCTCCGACAATGGTTCCGGCACTGACCACGGCGCCAGCGGCATCGCGTTCGCGATCGGCGACCACGTCAAGGGCGGGATCTACGGCGAGTACCCTTCCCTGGAGCCCAATCAGCAGGAAGAGGGCGGCAACCTCAAGTCCAGCATGGACTTCCGTCAGGTTTACACCTCCATCCTGGAAGACTGGCTCCACCTGGACGCCAGCCCCATCATCGGTGGTAAGTTCGAGCCGGTAAAGTTCTTTTAAAACGGCATAGGTTAGAAACGAAGGCGGAACCGGCCGCGCCGGAGGCATGGCATACAGGCCACACCGGCCGCGGCGCCTAATTAGCTAAATTAAGAGGTAAAAGGCATGAGCACCCATTTTTTTGGGCTGAGTGACCGGACGTACTCTTACTCCCATTCGGTGGGACGTAGTGAGTTCTCCGGCACCGGGTTCAGGAATCCGGTGGATTTCGCGGTGGGCGCAGAAGACGTGGTATACGTTTTGAACCGTTCCTATGAGAACCGGCCGGACGGTACCCATATCACCGTCTGCACCCTGACGGAAGATTATATTTCCGAGTTTGGGTCCTACGGCGAGGAGGACGGCCAGTTCATTTGGCCTACTTCGGTGGTGTTGGACAAGGACGAAAAGGTATATGTGGCCGATGAATGGCTCAACCGGATCACCGTCTTCAGCAAGGACGGAGAGTTTCTCAGCAAGTGGGGAACGACGGGTTCGGGAAACGGCGAGTTGGACCGGCCCGCGGGCTTGGCCATCAGCGCGGATCAGACCATGTTCGTCGTGGATAGCCGCAACAGCCGGGTTCAGAAATTCACCCTAGACGGTAAATTCTTGGGCAAGTTTGGCAGCTTCGGGAGCGCTCCCGGAGAGTTCAACATGCCCTGGGGGATCGGCTTGGGCGCCGACGGCTCGGTGTTCGTGGCCGACTGGCGAAACGACCGCATCCAACAGTTCACCGCCGACGGCGTGTGGCAGGCCTCCTTTGGCCAGAGCGGCAACGGCGTGGGGCAATTCAACCGGCCCAACGGCGTTTGTGTGGACAAGGACGGCGACATATACGTTGCCGACTGGATGAACAACCGGCTCCAGATTCTAAGTCCTGAAGGCCGTTTCATCACTGAGATGCGCGGCGACCACGTCCTGTCCCAATGGGGCAAAGACAAGATGGCCTCCAACCCGGACATGATCCGCCAGCGGGCGATAGCCATGGCCCAAGATCCGGGTTTTGACAAGAAGTTCTCGCATCCCTGCGCCGTCAAAGCCGACGCACAGGGCCGTATCATGGTGTTGGACCACACCCGCAACCGGATACAGATATACACCAAGGATAAGGAGCCCGTACTGGCTTAACGGGGTCCTGGTTCAAGAAATTCCGGCGAAATCTTCGCTGGGGAGGGGGTTCACATTCCCTCCCCGGCGTTTTTTTGGCAGATTGTTGGGGCTATACTGTTTTCCTCCTGAAATCGTGGTTTGACGAGTCCGTGCTGAATCCGCCGGCGGACCGGCCACGTTGGACACGCATTGCCTCGGGTTGAAATAACCTTAGTCCCCAACGTCGTGGTTCGACAGGTTCACCACGTGGTGAGCTTTTGAGCCTGAGTATACCACCTCTCCCACGCCTGAGGGGGGGTCCAAAAAGGGGTCCAAACGGAGGGGGGGTCCAAATTTGGACCCCCCCTTTTTTTATGGCAGGATTTCGGCCCCTATTTTCGTAGCTGTTTCCAATACCCCTCTAACCCCCGAAATTTGGACCCCCCCTCCACGCCTGAGGATTGAAGGGGGTCGGCGACGCCCGGCAAGAAAGGCCCAATTGCCAGGCACAAAACAGATACCCCTCACAAAATGGCGGCGACCGCCTTGTTTGGACCCCCTCCTTCGTAGCTGTTTCCAATACCCCTCAAACCCCGAAAACTGGCATTTCGGGGTTTGGACGGTGCCAGGCGTGAACGCCCCGAAAATGGCGGTCAACGGATCATGCCAAAAAACGCGCCATAACGGTTTGGACCCCCCCAGATTGACAGACCGGTCCGGGCGGTGTTCTTTGCCATCCTCGGCTCCTGGAATGGCTCCGACGACCTGGACGAATGCCGGATGGAGTCCAGCGACGACTCCAGCGGCACCAATACGGTTGAGGTGACCACCGACGCCAGCGGG
>DAOUHE010000255.1:0-3872 GCA_034428715.1 Dehalococcoidia bacterium
TGGTAGAGCCGCGCGATGATAGCCTCCTCACCCTTGCGGCCTTTGTCTTGGTTTCCGTCGAAGACGCCGGCTGCTCCTCCCAGCAACGCCTTCTTCCACGCTTGGATCTGGCCGGGATGGACCTCGTACGGGCGGCCAGCTGGGCCACCGTCAGTTCCCTTTTCACCGACTCCAAGGCCACCTTGGCCTTGAATGACGGCTATTTCGATCCGAATGGCATCGAAGACGCCAGGAGTCGAACTCTCGGGCTCATCGTACGCAGAAGGGGCCAGCCAGCCTTCCGAAAGGAGTTACTAAAAGCTTATGGTGAAATGTGCGCCGTTACAGCGTTTGACTCCGAACACGCATTAGAGGCGTGCCATATAATGCCGTACCAAGGTCCGGATACTAATCATGTGACGAACGGGCTGCTCCTGAGGTCTGACATACACACCTTGTTCGACTTCGGGATGATAGCCGTGGACACAACTAATATGACTCTGATACTTTCGACAGGATTGAGGCTGAGTAGTTATGAAGACCTTTCCGGGAAGCCGTTAGCGTTACCCCGAGATACAGCTAAAAGGCCAAGTGCATCTGCCTTGGATCAACATCGAAATTTAGCCGGATTATAACCTCACCGAGATGGTGCGGATACCGATTTTTGCGGTTTGGGTTGAGAATTCAGTTACGTGAATCAAATGACTCGGGCACTTTACTGCGGCGGATAAGCCAAATGCATAATTACGACGAGTATAGATGTGGGGAAAGCGCTTTCAGCGAACGCCCAACATCGCCCGACGTGTACATTTCCGGGAGGACCTTATCTGCCTCGCTTTTCAGGGGCGAGCGGATGAAGTCTACGTCCTGGCTAGACCAGATTACCATTTCGGATTGGATTGAATCTCAGACTAAAGTAAAGTGGCCGCGTTACCCTGAGAGGTACCGGAGACTCGTGCGGACGGTATTTCGGATCCTGTCGCGAGTCAGCCGGTCAGCGGGATTCTTGGAGCGTCCGTATCCCAGAAGGGGTCCGGGAAGTAATCGGATGGAGATTGGACCGGCTTTCACAGCGGTACAATGAGACGTTGACCGTCGCATCGGTGGTGGGCCGGGAGTTCACCCTGGAACACAGTCCTTCGGTCTTAATCCTCGGTCCAACAGTGTGTCCTGGGCCAGGTAGCCGCGCTTTTTGCCACCCTCCTCAGGAAACGCTTGACCTGGTAGCGGTCGTTGGCGAAGGAGGTGGGTTGGCCCGAAGACCGAAGCCGAGGTCCCAGCGTTGTCGGAGTCCGTTTCGAGTCCAGCCTCAAATGGGCTATTTCCTGCCACACCATTCAAGAACGAAGTGCCCTATCGGCACCTGGATTAGAATCCCAAAGGCCAAGATAGCAATAGCCGCTAAACCTGTGCCCTCTATTAGGACTATACCGGTGGCACCAATCAGAGGCAATATGGCGAATCCTAGGCGCAAAATTCCCCGGCGTAGCCCGGCGTTCTCCTTAACGACCCTTGCGGTAGCAAAATCAGTCACGGCGATCGACACCAGCGCGGTCGCCATGGACCCAGCTAAGACCCACACGACAAAGGGGTCCAGCGAGTGTGCGACCGCTTCGGCGATCGCATGTTCGACGCCGATGCCCAGGGCCGTTAGGCTCATCATGAGAGGCAGATGAATTTGCACCCAGGCCATGAAAGACCATCCACCAATGCCGCGGAGCGCACTGGTCCTCAAGCGTGACGGTCCATCAACTCCAACGATTGACGAGTCTCACCGAGTATATCCAGCGCGTCGGCTTTGGCCATGTCTACCATGTACGAAACCTGCTCCCTAGCAGCCCTCTTAACTTGCCGGTTGAAGTCCTTCCCACTGGCCAGTGGACGCAATCGGCCTATTACCAAGTCCCTTTGAGTCTTACACTACAAATTGGGCGTTTCCCAGGAAACGGGGCGCTGCTGTCTCTTTCCCGATACTCCCGAAAGAGTTCTATCTGCTTAAATCTTCCCGTCAACGGAAGGATTTTTTGCTTTCGGGAACTGCGGGAGCCAACGGGAAAAAGAATACGGCAGCTTTCCCCTGTAACCCCAGAAAACCCCAGAGAATCCCAGTCGCCCTTCAAAATCCCTGTTGGACAATATTTCCCAGTCCGACAGGGAAATATTGTCCAACAGGGATAACAGGGTCAGGACCATTAGTCATCAGAAACGAGCCGCACCACCTTAGGAGCCGGAAACCCCCCTGCATCGAGCCTTCCGATTTAGGTCTGAGATCCGCGGCCTTGAAATCGCCTCCGGACACGATTTCTCCGGCTCTTGATCCGATTCCTGGCCGTCTTTTCCTGGGATCCCTCCAACTCACCATAGGTCTTATCCATCAGATCGTAAATTCCCTTCCGGGGAAGTCGCTGTTGATTCAAACGCAAGCTCGATGTTTTGGTCGCTAAAGACGAACTCCTCATTCGCTTGGGCACTTTATATCCCAATCGACGGGCGAGTTCCCGTTCGAAACCCATCGTTCTTTTGCCGAGTTCCGCGGCTGCATCAGGGGGATAATTAGGAGGAAATTCCGCCTGAATTCGAAATGCAGATGCCCTTGGGGGCAGCCGGTCTGAGACAAGATCCTTTTCTGGCCGAGTGACAAAGGGAATGAAGAGCACCGGCGTGAGTTGTGAACTGTTCTTTTGTACCACCTGAGGTTGGGGAAAATCCAATTTAGATGTCGACCACTGGACCGAAAGGTAAACGAATTTCGCTAGGAATACTAGCCAATGGACGAATTCTTCGTCGTTGCTTTCGGTGACCACTCGAATCTTAGCCCCGATTGCCTGGAGATAGAGGGATCTTAGGTGCTCGAACCCTTGATCAGACACGACATAGTAATTGCCGTCCGGTCTAGCCCGAACAACCCGTTGGCATTCCCGGTCGAAGTCCTGGAACTCCTCTTTGGTCCATGTAAGACCCCGTGACTCCTCCCACCATTCCTCGGAAGTGAACATCCGTCTTCTGCCACCACGCGACGGCGGATCGGATCATGTCGGCCAAGATGCCCGCCAGGGTCTCGGAGGGATCTGGTAGACGACCTGACACGGCTACGCGGCCCCGTCGAAGGCTCCGGAATCCCTCGGGCGCTTCAACGCGGGATAATCTATATCCAAGTCCTTGGCGGCCTTGTGGCGGGAGAGGAGCTCCCAAACCTCGTTGAGCAGGTTGTTGAAGCCCTTCAGGTCTGTGGCCTTGAGGCGGCCGATTCGTTTCCGCTGACGGTGGACCATGTCCATCACGTCCTCGACCTGGTGGGGCGGGATCCCCGGTTCCAATCGTTGGATCGCATCCAAGGGTAAATCCGGGCATTGATGTCGACTTAGTGGCATGGTTCATCCCGCCGGTGGCGTATACCATCAAACGCTAGCAGGACCTTGGAAAAGTTGGTCACGGATAAGTCGAACTTAAATAGAAGCAGGGCAGTGTCCGACAACACGCCTCGGGGCGGTGGGATGCGGACATCCGGGAACGCTACCAGTGGTTGATCCAGCCTCCGGAGATGCCGCGGCTTCGGGAAAAGGGTTTTGGCGATCTCGGGAAGTAGGCGGCTGTCGACTTCTGAGGAACGGCTGTCACGTTCCCAATTTTCCCAATACCTGGTTTCTTCCCAAGATTCTTCCCATTGGATGGGAACAATCTCGCTTTGGGAACTTTGGGAGCTTTTGGGAACCGTACAGTAGCTTTACCCCGCAAAAGGAGTCTTAGGCGGGGTATAGAATAGAAAGCTAGTAGTCAGTCAAACTTGATATTAATGGTAACGTGAAAGATTGAGCAAAAGAGCTACCCTGACTCTGGATAGTGTTGATGGGAGGCGGTGGTATGGTCAGGGAAAAGTATGGAGTCCGGCTGAC
>DAOUHE010000256.1:0-1525 GCA_034428715.1 Dehalococcoidia bacterium
TCCGGCATTCTGGGCACCGAGTCTCACGGCATCTATGGCCGTCATCTGGGTAAAGGCGACATCAACATCGACGTTCAAGGCGGCACTACGATCACTACGAAGGGTGTGAATTCCTACGGCATCTATGGCTATCATGAAGACGTGCTTGGAGATGGCACTCCCGGCAGCAACGGTGACATCAACATCGACGTTCAGGACAGCAGCATCACCACGTTCGGGGAAGGATCCCACGGTATTCTTGCCGAGCATGACTCCGGCATGGGGTTCATCGATATCCTTGTGAAGAGGGGGGCGATCCACGCCAGTGGGACGGGTGCAAGTGGTGTGAAAGTCGGCCTTCTCGACAATGGCGAAGTCACGCGTGCCGGTGGCCTGGATGAAGAAGACGGTTATCGCAAGCAGACGGTCACGGTGAACGGGCGCGTAATGGGCAATGAAGCGGGTGTGTATCTGGCAGGCGGCGGCAGGGTCGTCATCGGGCCACAGGGAAGCGTCGGTGCGGCATCGGGGATTGCGATTCTCGCTACAGGCGATACGCCCCCCGAAATGGCGGGCGATCCGGTGCTCAAGCCCAAGCTCTATCTCGACATGAATCTCGACGGCCGTCGGGTGGCACAGGTTATCGGCAATGATTGGATCATGAACGACGGGGGCGAGACCACCATTGCGGTCAACAATATTATCCTGCATGAAGGGGCTACTGGCGTCACAGGCCGCACGGCAGCGAACGGAGCCTGGAACATCACGATGAGAGAAGAAGGAGTCACGGTAGATCGCGCCGACCCGGCCAACTGGGTTGTCAGCAATCCGGCTACCGGCGTCGTTGCAGATCGGGACTTCTCAGTTCAGGACTTTATGCAGGCCCTCGCGGCCCGGGCCAAGGTGGCCCAGGCTCAATGCAGTGATTCCACACTTACCACACAGGCCCCGATCACGAATGAGGAGGCGGCGGATTCGACGACCGACCTCATTGTCAATGTAAACGATGTCAAGATTTCGGCGACGGGGGGTGCAGAATCGGGCATCAATCAAGTACACCATGGTGAGGGTGACATCACCGTCAACGTCACGAGCAGTTGCATTGAGACGTCGGGGACCACCACTGACATGGGTGATGCGGCCAGCGGGATTCTCGCCGGTAGCACAAGTTCCACCAATCCTGCGACGAACGAAGGTCAGGTGAGGATTGATGTTCGAGACAGCACAATCATGACGGCGGGACCACGAGCCAAAGGCATTGCCGGCACCCATACCCACACCGGCGGCGTCGATATAGACGTATCGAACACGAGTATCACGACGGCGGGCGAACGAGGTTACGGCATATACGGCCAATATAACACCAGCACCGGCGGCATCGGCGATGTCACCATCGACGCGACGGACGTCACCATTTCGACAGGCGGTAATAGAGCCGGTGGCATCTGGGTCTTATACACCGGACGTGGAGGCGATCTCGACATCAATATCCGGGGCGGCTCGATCACCACGGTCGGCGGCCACGAAGATGCTTTCGGCATAAGGG
>DAOUHE010000257.1:0-1505 GCA_034428715.1 Dehalococcoidia bacterium
GATATTGCCCCTCTGGGTTTTGCCGTCGGCAATTCTCTCGACGATTTCGGCCGGAGTTTCTATTCGAGCGTCCAACTCTTCGGGCGTGGTGGGACGTGAGCCGCCGTCAATGAGTAGTTGTCCCTTGTCGCTGGGCTTTAGCCCTAGGGTTCGGGGTTCAAGCTGGTGGTAGTTGGCTATCTTGACGCTGGCGCTGGTGAGTGCTGGTTCCCACAGGTCTCCGAGCGGAATGAGGTTGAAGGTCTTCCAGTCATTATTTGGCCTGCGGGGATCCAAGGAGTCCTGAAGCCTTTCCCTGACGGTGATGCCAGGCGTGAGAAGCAAGAATCGGCGAACGAACCGGGAATCCTCTTGTCCTGACGCGTAGTGGTTGGCTGCCTGCCAGAGGATGAGCATTGCCATGACGGGCGTTTTGCCAGTGGCGGTTGCCATCTTGTGGGCGATCCGATCGACGCCATCGTTGAACTTGAGATTGATTCTCTCAAGTTCTTTGGTGATGTCCGGCGGGCAGGTTTCGCGCAGGTAAATATGGGTGAGAACCGCGTCAATTTGAGCGAAGTAAAGAAGGAATTCCTCGCGGTCGATCCAGTGGTTGATTAGGTCTCTGGTGGTCGTGGTTACGCCCGGGTATCCGGCGTCTCGCCAGTCGGCTACTTCTTGGCGAATCCGGTTGACCAGTTTGAGTTCTTCCCAGGCGACGCCAATGTTGCCGGGTTGCGGTCGCCTTTGTCTGGTGCCTCGGGACCCAGCCACTGGCGGCATATTCTGGGCCAAGCGCCGCCCGTTGGCGGGAGGTGCGAATGCCTTGGTGTCGCTATTGAGCGGCCAGTGGTACTGCGGTGGGTAGAACGGAGAATTGATGATGGGCTGAGCTTCAGGGCTGAGTGGTTCTGGCAAAAGCTCTAGGGGTGTCAGGGCCATGGTGCTCTGCACCGGCGTGTCAATCTGCGGGGGATTTTAGCACCCTCAGGAGATGGTCATGTCGAACCCTTTGGGCTTAGGCCTTGGGTCTGGAAAAGGGCGGCTCGATCGAGCCGCCCAGCGTGGGTCGTTTTTGCCCCGCCGTCGGTGGTGTTGGTGGCCGAAGCAGAACTACGCTGTGGCCAGGGTGCCACTCACCGCCCTTGGGGACCATTGGGCTAGTGGCAAACTCCTAGGGGATGCCTCAGATTCTTGCGCTGGGGGCACGCAGGGCCTCTTATCGAGTCCTCAATGGCATTCTGTGCCTTTGGGCTGGAACCGAGCCTACAGCGGCTCTGGTGCAGCTTCGTGCGGTTACTGGCCAGCTGGGGTTTTGGTACGAGAACCGTCGGAAATTCAGTTCCGGTGGCCATCGATTTTGAGCCGTGGGCTAGGCGAATTGGCTAGAGGCGTAGCAGGTTAGCGGGTATCAGTCTTCCCGCCAGGGGGTCTACACCGAGGGCGGCCTGCTCCAGGGAGACTACGCCCAGCAGGCTTGGTTCGTTCTCCTCTGCAAATATGACCGGTGTGTGGAACTGCAGGCC
>DAOUHE010000258.1:0-5151 GCA_034428715.1 Dehalococcoidia bacterium
ATCTCCAGCAGAGTTTCGCGACTCGCCGCGTTCAGGTCTAGTTCAGTGTCCACCTCCCTGGTATGCCACAACTCCCCCGGCCATGCCAGCGTTTTTCCAACGGCTTTGAGCCAATTCACCTCATCAAGCCTGAACAGTTACCGTTACCAGGCTCTTGTTGACACTCGCTTTGGCCAATCCTTAAGATGTAGGTCTAACGAATGGGCACCTAGCTTAGTGCTTCGGGCTCGATAAACGGAGAGGTGGCAATGCCCCACCAAACAGACATTGGATTGATGGCCCACTTGATGAGACGCGCGGGCTTTGGCGATCCCCGGGAGGAACTGGAAGAGCGTGCCTCCAAGGGCTATGAAGCCGTGGTCGAGGAGCTTCTGCATCCAGAATGGCAGCCCGCCATAGACGACGAACTGCTGTACCGGTACTTCCCGGGTTATGAGGGGGCCGGGGCACCGCCAATTAATCAGGCCGAATGGGTGTTCCGGATGATCAACACCAAGCGGCCGCTGGAAGAGAAGATGGCCCTCTTCTGGCATCAGTTGTTCGCCACCAGTAACTCCAAGGTGGACAATCCACCGGAGCTGACTCGCCAAATTGCCATGTTCCGTGAATACGGATTGGGCAATTACCGTGACCTGCTGGTGGAGCTTGCCAAGTCGCCAGCCATGATCTTCTGGTTGGACAACCACGGCAATCATGATGGCGCCATAAACGAAAACTGGGGCCGGGAGCTGCTGGAGCTTTTCTCCCTCGGAGTCGGTAACTACTCAGAGGATGATATCAGGGATGCAGCCAGGGCTTTCACCGGATGGACAATTGCGCCCAAGATTCCACGTAATCCTTTAGGCCGTTTTTACTGGGAATTCGAGTACAAACCTCGGGACCATGACCATCGGGAGAAGACCTTCCTAGGGCATACCGGGAACTTCAATGGCGAAGACATCGTGGACATTATTGTGAATCAGCCGGCGACGGCCCGGTTCCTGGCCCGCCATCTCTACAGATTTTTCGTCGCCGACGAGCCTCGCGTGGCCAGTTGGAACATTACACCACCCACCGATCCTGAAGCCATCGAGTCGTTGGTGGGTGCTTACAATGAATCCCATGGTGACATCCGGTCTATTTTACGAGTATTGTTCAACTCAGAGTTCTTCAAGAATGCCCGCTTCGCCCGGGTGAAAAGCCCGGCTGAATTGATCGTTGGCACTGTGCGTATGGCGGGCAGCTATAACGGCTTCAAGCCAGGATTCAACAATCTGGCGTTGGAGTGTAATTGGCAGGGACAGGAGCTTCTCAATCCTCCCAGCGTGGAGAGTTGGCACACTGGCTCCGAATGGATCGACCCTGGCGTTTTGATGCGCCGGGTGAATTTTGCCGCGAGAATATTGGGAGACACCTCGCTACCCGGTGTGCAGGCTATTATTAAACGGGTGCTGGTGCAGGTGCATGGGCAAGGGAATCTTTCCCCCCAGGCGATAGTGGCAGCTTGCCTTGATGCGATGGGGCCGTTGGAAGTCAGTGAGGCGACTCACGCTGAATTGATGGTTCATGCCGAAAAATGTAGCGAGTTGCCCTGGAGCACCAAAGAAGAACTCAGCGCTTCATTTCGGAATGTGAGCAAAATATTAACCCTTATCGCCGCCTCCCGAGACTATCAGTTCGCCTAGGCAAATACTTACAACCAACCTAGAAGGATATGGAAATGCCATCAACCCATAAGGACCCCGTGCTGGTCGTATTGGAGCTTACCGGGGCCAACGATTACCTCAATACCATCGTTCCCTATAGCAATCCTCTGTATTGGGATAACCGTCCCAAGGTTAATATCGCTGAAGACCAATTACTGCTCATAGATGATGAACTGGCATTCCGGTCTGATACGGAGCCCTTGAAAGAGATCTACGACAACGGGAACATGGCAATCATTCACGGAATCGGATTTGAAAATTCACCCCGCTCGCACTTTCGTGCCATGGACATCTGGCATACCTGCGAACCGGATTCCATCGGGATTAACGGCTGGCTCGCCAAGGTTATCCGGGACTTGGATCCTGGCGGCGAGAACGTGCTGAAGGGAGTGAGCTTGGGCCAGGGGTTGCCCCGGGCGCTAACCATGCGGGGGGTCCCGGTTACTTCTGTCAACCACCTTCCTACATACGGCGTGCTCTCATCAAATCCGGGAATCGCGTCCGAGCAGGAGCGGGTTCAGTTATTGGACAGCTTCGCCCGCATGTACGCTCCCGCCATCGGCACCGGACCGACCATGGAATATCTGGGCCAGGCCGGACGGGATGCGTTGAGAGGAGCCGACATCATCCGGGTTGCTCCCGAAACCTACTCTTCAAACGTTGAGTACGCCAATAATCCCATCGCCAGGCGCCTTAGAGACGTGGCCCAGGTGCATCTGGCTGGTCTGGGCACCCAGGTCTTTTACACGTCTTGCGGGTCCTTCGACACTCATTATGACCAGATGGGATCACATACCAAACTTTGGATGGAGGTTTCCGCTGCCATCAACGACTTCCTCGCCGACCTGCGTGAGCACGACGCGGCAGACGAGGTGGTCATTATGGTGTTCAGCGAGTTTGGACGCCGCGTTCACGATAATGGCACTGGTACCGACCACGGAGCGGCTGGGGCAGCGTTTGCCATCGGCGAGCGGGTAAATGGTGGAATGTACGGGACCTATCCGTCATTACAACCGGGAGATCTCACTCAGGGAGACCTGGCGCCCAACTATGATTTCCGTGGCTTCTACTCCACTTTGGCGGACAAATGGTTGGGACTCGACCCGGTACCTATAGTGGGCGGAAACTTCGAGCAAATGTCCTTCGTGTAGCTTCACCATCCCTAATTGGTTCACCGGAGAGTAGATATGCTGACCACCGTCGCCGCCGGCCGGGTGTATGACTACAGCTACTGCATCGGCATGTATAGTCAGTCCGGTCAGGGGTTTTGGGCTCCCCAGGATTTCGTCTTGGGATCGAACGGTCGAATTTATGTGTTGAGTCGCGGTGTGGAACAGTTGGGTCAGCGAGTCAGTAAGATCAACTTTGACCACCAGTTTCAAGGCCAGTTCGGCTCCTTCGGCGCCGAAGACGGGCGCTTTGTTTGGCCCCGGTCCATCGATTTAGACGATCACGGCCGAGTGTTCGTTTCGGACGAGCATGTCAACCGGATAACCATTTTCGATGAAGAGGGTGCTTATCGGTATCATTGGGGCAGGTCCGGCAGTGAAGACGGCCAGCTAAACGGACCGTCAGGAATCGCTTTCGATTCCCGCGGAACCATTTGGGTGGTGGACAGCTTGAATCATCGGGTGCAAAGTTTCAGTCAGCTCGGTGAGTTTCAGTCCAAGTTCGGGAAGCAAGGTGGCGGTGACGGAGATCTGGAAATGCCGTGGGGCATCTGCATCGACCGTCAGGACAACATCTACGTCGCGGATTGGGGAAATAACCGGGTGCAGAAATTCTCCCCCAATGGAGAGTTGCTGGTTAAGTTCGAATGCTCCAGTACCGGAGTGGGCTCTCTCAAAGGGCCATCCGGTGTAGCTGTGGACTCAGATGGGGATGTATACGTAACCGACTGGGGGAACCACCGCGTCCAGATCTACGCCGCCGACGGCCATTATATTACTGCGCTGGTCGGTGACGCCCAAGAGCCTTCGCCCTGGACTCAGAGGTACATCGATGCCAATCCGGACATCATCAAAGCCAGGCGGCGGGCAGATCTGGAGCCTGAATGGCGGTTCCGGCGACCGGTAGCTGTAAACGTGGACGCCGACGACCGGATCATAGTTTTGGAGTCCTACCGGCACCGGCTTCAAATTTATAACAAGCTAAAGGATTACGAAGAACATTCACTGAACTTGTAGGCATATACAAATTAGTATTACGGTAAGGGCGTAGGTCCTCGTAACCGGTTAAAAAACTACCTCTTTTCATCCACCGGTAGGCACAGATTCGCTTTTGGGCCGGCCACCAGTAAATCCCAACTAGTATCGCCTTCCGCTCAAACACCGGCAGCGCCTCGCTGGTCGCCCTTAGAGGGTGTTCAAAAAGCCTCGCCCCTTGTCCTCGCTAGAGTAGAGAAATGGGCATCCTGGTCTTGCCCGACAATAGCCCCTTCTCCCTTGATGGGAGAAGGTTGGGATGAGGGTGATACCGCTCACCTCACTCCTCTCCCGCAAGGAAAGTATGGGGGCAGATTATCAAAGGCAGGCTCAAAACGCGTTTCAATACCAAGACCAGTTGCTAACAAAGTAGTATTAGGCGCAACCCTCCTCAATGGTTCTTTAAATCCTGCATTTTTGGGGGTTCCCTGTGAATCGGCGGGACACCCCTTATTGCCCGTTGGGCGACATCTAAACTACCCCAAAAAACGCTTGGCGACCCCTCGCTGGTCCATCCACCAGATGCAGCTAATGGGGTTATTCTTACAGCCCCCGGGACAACCCGTATAGCAGCAGTACCAGTAGATAGACTCGAAACAGCCCGGCCTTACCGATCTGAGAAATGGTGGCTAAACCTGTTTTGCTCGGGCAGACTGCTAGGACGCAACCAAAGACGCAACTGGCCTGCAACAGCCTTCCCAATCAGTCCAGCGGATGCACTGCTACCATTCCATCAGAGGTCCTTCATTGCGGGCCAGGGCTGCCTCAGAACAGGGCTTCAAAAGGCAACCTTGGCGACGGTCATCCCAGGGACAAGGACATGACTAAGCCTCGGCCGATTTACCTGATGCTCGGGTTGGATGAGAAGGGGCAATTGCTCCGGTACTTCATGGTGGAAGGATACGGAGGGCCATTGCTACTGCTGTGGTCAATTGGAATCGGCCTTTTTCTACTCATCGGTTCGCCAATTTACGCCGTGGCCTGGACCGGTGTGGCTGTCGCCCTGGGCCTAGGCATGACATATGGGAACCCCAAGGTCTGGGAGCGGTTGGTCTACTCTTCAATCGCCAAGCGAACCCCTTGGCATACCCTTTCCGATGAGGCGCTTCAGGATATTGTCAAGAAGAGTTCCGGCCTAAACCAAAGCTAAGGTGAAACCTACATAAAGCGAACCCGAAGAGGAGTTGCGATATTCTGTAAAAGAAGTCGATTGGCGGTGGTGGAAGGGATGACAGACATAGTGCAACTCCTGGAACGGTGGC
>DAOUHE010000259.1:0-2595 GCA_034428715.1 Dehalococcoidia bacterium
GGGTAGACCCCCGCGTGTGCGGGGCAAACATTTCGCGCTTGGCAAAGTCTCGCATATTCAGAGGTAGACCCCCGCGTGTGCGGGGCAAACCACGGGAAAAGCTGCTCCACAAAATCTATCACGGGTAGACCCCCGCGTGTGCGGGGCAAACCCCAAATGCGTGATATTTCCTGCCCAACGTTATAGCTTTTTCTTTTGCCTCCCTCTCCTTCAGTTCATTGGTTGCAGCAGCATCATGCCGTACCCGTAGGCTCTGTGCCTGCCGATGCCGGTTGCTAGCAGTTCACTGAACCGTTCGGAGTCTCTGACTTCCAGCGCTCCGCTGATCGTTGCGTCCGGCCCCAGGGTGTATCCGGATGTCTTCTGCCGTCTTATCCTTCGGATGGTGAATTGGTTCATTGCCAGAGTTTCCGCCGCCGGACTTGCTCCGCCCTGCCTCTCCATGATTTCAGCGACCCACTGGCAGTAGAGCTCACCCCGAGACGTTTCCTCGTCTCTTTCCAGGTAGATGTCTCGCTCTGCCGGTCTCCCTTTCTCCTTCCATTTCCCGCGCTGCGTGGGGCGTACTCTCACCGAGAACCGCAGCTTTGTTCCCGGTCTCCACCGGTCGGGTACCGTCGTTGTTCTGATCGCTTCCGGGGGCATCACCGATTCTATCGCCAGCTTTTGATTTCTCTTCGCTATCGCTCTCAGTTCTGTCTCTTCCAGTACTGTGTAGGCCAGTACTGCCCAGTTTTCCAATGGGTTGGTTTTTTCCATCTTCATCAGGAACGGTTTTGGTGCTCTCTCCGCTCCGAATGTTTCGTAGATTAGGCAGTGGGCTGCCCGGTCGGGATCGCTAATCTTCTGTTCGGCAGACCATCGGGCCAGCCGGACCGGGTCAATTTTTGCTTGCATCAGGTGCAATGTACTCATTCCTCGTCTCCCTCGGCGCACTGGCTCCCTTCAATGACTCTGCGCCTTCCTGCGGGGACCCTGTTGGCCCAGTCCCTCAGGTCGCTGGTCCAGTGTTCCCTGGCTAGCCGGACGCTCTCGCCGCCCTCTCCTGGATCCCACTGGATCATGCTCCAGGTTCCCTGGGATGATTCTTTCTGCAACGCCGACGTGGCTGTTTCTGCATCTTGGTATCCGGTGAACACCATAGCTTCCGGTATGCAGCATTTTCTGCCGATGTGTAGCGGACGCGCTGGCAGTTGCAGTGCTTGGCTTACCTCTTCCAGTATGGGATGTTCCTCCGGCTTTTCCAGCCGCATGGCGACTATGGCCCGGCAGTCGGTGATGTACTCCAGGAGTCTGATCTCCGGTCCCTTGTAGGTATCGCTGCTGCCTTCCCGTCCTTCTGGTGTTCCGTTCGTCGTCCAAGCTAGGTCGTCCTTGGATAATTCAACCGTCTGGAAGTCCTGCATGATGGCGATGCTGTCGTTGTGTTCCATTCTGGCCGCGTACCTGATCCGTTCCTGCAACGCCTGCAGTTGGTTGTGGTCCTGACGTCGCCATCCCAGGGCGTTGCCTATTATCCCCGTAAGCATGGAGCGGCCGGGATAGGTGTCGGTGGGACGTTTCCTGTCCACTGCGTTTCCGCCGAATGACATCATGGGCGCTTGCAGGGTCAGTATTGCGTACCGTCGCATCACGACGCTTCCCCGCGCGTTACAGCTTCAATGATCCCCTGAGTCAGGCTTTCCAGCGTCTCTTTCGCTACGCCGTCCGGCTCGAATCCCATTTTGAGACGGATTTCGTGTTCGCCGTAGCGCTGGTCGCATTCCTTGATTGCCGCGAGCAACTTCTTTTTGGCCTCATCCATTTCGGGCTTGACCGGGACCCGGTAGGCTCCACTGAGGGTTCTTGGTTGCCGCTCGCCGATTTCGACGATCATGCCCTCGGCGTAGGCGAAGGGCGCCGTGGAGCCTTTCTTCGCACCAGGCGACACGGTGGCGATCAGCCTTGCCAGGTTGCCGGTAACCTGGGCGGCTATGGCGCGGTCGGCGTTCTGCCACTGCTCCGGCGGTCTTCCGGTGGTGTTGGCGACCAGGGTCGGCACGTCGACGCAGACGTACACGTAGTAGATGCCTGAGTTGATCTCCGTCGTGCCGATGTGCTCAGCGCCTGGTTCTGCGCTTGCCAGGTCTCCCATGGCGGTGAAGTAGTCGACTTCGCTCTCCTCGCCGTGAACCGTGAAGGCGTGAGCAACGCTGACGGCGCTGTCGATGTTGGCGTCGATGTCGGATGTCACCATTCGACCGAACATAGCGCCAATGACGCCGGCCGGCATTGCTATGGATTGCCGAAAGGCGGAGAAGTTCGGCTGCTCGCTCTTTTCGTCGAACATCGCTCCGACGGCTTCGGCCGCTTTTTCGGCTCCCGGGTTTTCCCGCAGGATTCCCGCGACCCGTTGGGCAAGCCAGTCGGTCTCCGGCTGGCCGAAGAGCAACGGTTGCCGCTTGTTGCGGTCGTTGCCGTCCCTGCCGTATAGTCCCACGTTGAGGGCCTGTGCAATGGCGGTGTGGATTTCCTGGGTCATTTCGTCTCCGGGTAGCATTTCCGTGACTCGTTCCATGACGGCTTTTTCGGCAAGTTCCCTGGTACGGTACGGGT
>DAOUHE010000260.1:0-7674 GCA_034428715.1 Dehalococcoidia bacterium
TCTAGGGAGTGCAGCATCACCGGCGAATGTTCGAACAGGTTGTCATAGCACTCATTGACCAAGGTCAACGCTCTTCCCAACCGGTCGCGGGCAATGCTGCCTCCGTCTTGCGATTCCGTTTCCCTTTCCATGGTATTCTCCACCGTTAACGGGATTTACTAGCTACATAACCGGCGCGAGACGGGCCAGCCGATGACCACGCGAACCACCCCCCGATACCCCTCCCCGGAAATGCGTGGCCACCGGCCGCCAGATGGACTGATTTTTCCGATTAAACGGTCCTCGACTACCGCGGCTCTGAACCTCTGTGCGATCACCGCCCGGTGCTGTGAATGGCCGTCTCGATCCCTGCTCGTAGCTCATCATCGTTGAATGGCTTGAGAATAAACCCGGAGGGCTGCGGCGTCTTGGCTTGGTCTATCGTCGTTTCATCGTCATAGCCTGTAAGGTATATCACCGGAATGTTGAACCGGCGCCCTATCTCCGCACCTGTTACGACTCCGTCCATCAACCCGCTCAGACCAATTTCTATCAACACCACGTCTGGGTGCACCCGAGATACAGCTTCAACGGCTTCCTCGCCGAATCTGATATCGTTGAGAACGCAATAACCCATTGCTTTCAACCGATACTGCAAGTCCTGCGAAATGATGAACTCCTTTTCTATGATCAGGACGCGGACCTTGGCCATGGCCGTTTCCTTCGGTTTCCCTACTTCGAGCTTGTTCTGCCCGTTATCTGTTGTTCCCATTTCACTCCTTTTAAGCCGGTGGTGAGTTTGCCGATGGTCCACTTTCCTATTGGATTCACCGGCGCTTAATGGAATTCAATACTAGGAATGCATCTTAAGCCCGGGACATAAATCCCACATCCGGGAAATTCAGGATTATCCATAGGTAGGAACATCACTGAAATTGGCCGGGCATCCGTAAGATTACGGAGAAAGCTGATAGCCGCCACGTCGAGCCTGCTTAGAAAAGTGTGGGTAAAAGACTGAGGGGATACTCGGCAGCGAGTGTTAGCGGTCGCAAGCGGAGACCAAAGAGGGGGTGAACTGCCTGATGCAATTTCTTTAGCGAGGTAGTCAGGTCATGTTTCGTCAGGGGATTGGACTAACCAGCCATGGTGGGATTTCAATCAATTAGACCAAACCATTCCTGAACGCATAAGCGGTGGCCTCGGCGCGGTTGGAGGAGTTTGTCTTGTGCAGGATGTTGCTCACGTGGGTGTAAACGGTCCTCACCCCTATGAGCAGTTTTTGCGCTATCTCCCGGTCCGTATTACCGGCGGCGATGAGGCGCAGCACCTCCACCTCGCGCGGGGTCAAAGCGTCTGGATAGGCGGGGGCAGTGTCCGGCTGGGCCCGAATCCTATCCATCCGCTCCATCCGCTCTTTTGCTCGCTCCGTCAATGGCCGCATCTCCAAATAGGTGGAGATGGCCAGCGACTCCTCCAGCAGGGTCACGGCCTTGGCCCGGTCACGTTCGCCATCTCGCTCTGCAAGGGCGTCGGCGTAGTCGCAGCAGGTCCAGGCCAACTCGGGCCGGTAGCCCGCCTTGCGGCAGAAGGCCAGTCCTTCCTCGAAGTGGGTCACTGCCTGGTCCAAGTCGCCGACGGTTTGAGAGAGGAGGCCCAGCAGGCGGTCGACCGATGATACCGTCCATATCATCGTGGCTCGCTGCTCTAGTAGATAAGCATATTGCTCCTGTGCAGCGGACTGATCGCCTTTTCGGGCGGCCAGCAGGGCCAACCCAGCTTTGGCGTACATGGCGACAACAGGGGTTATTGACTGATCTGAGAGAACCGCCTCGGCGGCTGCCTCGGCTATTTCCAAGCGATCGGGGACACCGGTGATGCGGGCTACCGCGGTTATCGCCATAGACATCCGTACAGACGCGAAAATCTGGTCTGACCCGGCCCGATCCATCGCTTCGACGAGCCGCACTAGGTAGACCTCCCCTTGGGCGGACTCCCCGGTCTCATGCTCCAACAGAACTCGGGCCAATAAGAGAAGCGGGTCTAGGGACGACACCTCCAAACCCGATTCGGTGTATTCTCGTGCTGCGGTCCAATCGCCCTCAAGGGACGCCAGTGAGGTGATTGGTACAAAGCTGCTACTAGCGATCAATCGGGGGGTGCTTCGCCTTTCTGCCAGTTCTCGCAGGACCAAAGCGTGCGGACGGGCAGCTTCAAGTTCACCCATATGTAGCAGACTTCTTGCGGTCCACCATCGAGAAACGGCGTCAGAGTAGGGGTTTTCATCACTGGATGCCAGTTCTATGGCCCGCAGCCCGTTGTCTATGCTTTCTTGAGTGTGAAGGTGTAACCCGCTAACAGCAGCGGCATATGTCAAGGTCCGCACCTCTAACCGCACGTCTCCCCCACGCCGGGCGATTTCGACTGCTTGGCCGAGAGCATTTTTTGCCCTTTCGTAGTCAGATTCCGCAATTCCAAGCATCGCACCGTAGCGAGAGAGGAGGCGCCCCGCTTCGAGGGAACCGGCCGGGACCAGGGTAAGAGCACGAGCTATAAGCTCAACGATACCTGGAACCCGATAAGCTGAGGCCGCGATAGGGAATTCTGCGGCGGCCACCGCCAAGGCGACATTCCCCGAATCGGCGTAGAACTCAAAGGCGCGGGTCAGAGTAGGGAACACCTCTCCGAGTTGATGCCTCTCGACAGTATAAGACAGGGCCCGGGCCAGACCGAACAGCAGGGCCGCGGCCTCTTCATCAGGAGCCGCCTCGGTTCCGGACAAGGTTATGTCCCGAGCAACCAATCCCCTTTCAAAATGGAATAGCGCATCCTCGTAGGCGTAGGCGGCCAGCGCCCGCTGGCCGGCCTGCAGGGAGTAGCGCACCAGCTTGACTGGGCCTGTTGACGTCTGGGCCTCAGAGAAATGACGCGCCAACTCCGCCGCATGGGCCTCGACTTGGCCGCCGTACAACTCCTCCAGCGCCTCTCCTATCCTTGCGTGCAGCCGTACCCTGCGGCTGGTGGTCACCTCCTCCGCCAGGGTCTGTTGAATGAGAACGTGACTGAACTGGTAGCGGTCCATATCGCCGGGCACGTCCGCTATTAAATGGAAGGACACCGCCTCGTCCATCGCTTGGAGCAACCGGTCCTCGGACATGCCGCCGAAAATGATATTCAGCAGCCTGAAATCAAACTCCCTGCCGATTATGGAAGCGGTGGTCAACACCTCGCTACATCGTTCCGACAGGCGGTTGAGACGTTGCCCGATCACCTCGCGGACTCCCTCGGGAATTCCCAGTCCTTCAGGTGTGCCGACGTACCCGGCGGTCAATCCTCCACTTTCCGACAGCAGCCTGATGACTTCGGTAATGAAAAAGGGGTTGCCCTCGGTGTGGGAGTAAAGGGCTTCCACCAGCCCGGTGGCGGGCTCGATACCAGCTCCCGCTTGGATGATTTGCGCTGTGTGTTCCTGGCTCAAGCCTCGGAGGAGAACACGTTGGAATCCGCCGCCAACCCCTTCGGTAGTTCGGGATAGCTGGGCCAGGGTCTCGGATAGAGGGTGCTGCCGGGACAGCTCCACGTCCCGGTAGCAGCCCACCACCAGCAGGCGCCCCGACTGGACTACGGCCAACTCTCGGGCCAAAAATTGCAAGAGTAGAAGGGATGGCCGGTCGGCCCAATGGAGGTCGTCGATCACCAGCATCAACGGCTGGGACAGAGAAGCGTTGTTCAGAAAGGTGGTGATGGAATCGAAAAGGCGGAAGCGGGCTGCCTCAGGCTCCAACGCCGGCGACGGCTTAAGATCCGTTATCTTGCTGTGTATCTCAGGAACGATGCCGGCGATGTAGGCGGCTCCGGGCCCCATCTCAGAGCGCAGTTGTCCGGCGTCACACTGCTGAACGTAGGAGCGGATGGGTTGGACCCAGGGCCAATACGGTGGCGCCCCCTCTTCTTCGTAGCACCATCCCCAGAGGACTTGGGCGCCTTGCCCTTCGGCGTGGGAAGCTAGCTCTTCGGCGGTCCGGGTCTTTCCGATTCCCGGCTCGCCGGCAAGCATGATCAACCGCCCCTGCCCGGCCATGCTACTGGCAAGGGCGTCCATCATCTCGGCCATCTCCCGCTGCCGGTCAACGAAGATTGTGCCTGCCTGTCCCGAATTGGCCATCACCCTCCCGTCCTGGCGTCTCGGTGGCATTTTACAGCGAAACCGGAACATCCCGAAATGCGGCCTCAAGGGCACTATCCCGAATATAAGATCCGGTCCCGCAGCAGGTAGCATGCGGTTCGAGGGAGAACGCCCAGGCAGAGATGATCACGGCGTCTTAAAGAGTCGAATTGGAGACCGGAGAAGAACGAAGCCCGCTATTCGTGAATCTATGCCGACCCAGCGGCGAAGTTGAACATTGGTCGTTGGAGGATGATGTTGCAGCCTTTGGGGGATATACTAACTGAATATCAAGTATAGGGCACAAACACCAATGACCATCCAATCTCCACCGCAAACGCCGCCCGCAACTGCGCCACGAAAGGGCCTGTATTTCGGCTGGTACATCGTAGCTACCTTCATGTTCATCGCCCTGGTCACGACTGGGATCCGCAGCGCCTTCGGAGTCTTCATCATTCCGATGAGCGAGGAGTTCGAATGGAACCGGACAACGATCACCTGGGCCGGTTTCCTTGGGGCTGTGATCGCGGGGCTGATCCAACCCTTTATTGGACGCGTGTTTGACGCAACCGGTGGTAGAAAGGTGATTCTGGCGGGCTTGATCGGTGTGGGATTGGTCACGGTACTGCTCAGCGGTACCTCCAATGTACTATTTTTGATCCTGATGTATGGCGTGTTGGCGTCCGTCGCTGGCGGCGGCGTGTCCATAAACAATACCAGCGCAATGCTGGCCCGTTGGTTCCGCCGGCGGCGGGCTACGGTCATGGGATTGAATGCTGCTGGTGCGTCCATGGGCGGCATGCTTATAGTGCCCTTCGCCATGTACCTGTTACAGGCCACCAACTGGCGGATAACCTGGGTGGCGTTGGGGCTGGTCCTAGTTCTTGCGGTTCCATTGGCATTCGTGTTCATCCGGGAATATCCCGCCAACATGGGGTTGCAGCCGGACGGTGACGAGGAACTCAGCAAAGACTCCGGCGAAGACTCCATTATCGCGGCTCCCCAGCGTCGGTTGGCTCCATTGGAGGCAGAAAGGTGGACGCAACCTTTCCGCTCGCTGCCAATCTGGCAGATGTCCCTTTCCTACATGATCTGCGGCTCAACCACCTTCATGTTATCGGTCCACTTTGTCCCTTACGCCATCGACCGCGGCGTAATTCCCACCATGGCGGCCACGATCTTTGGGGTGGGGCTGAACGTATTTGGGGCTCTGGGCGCTGGTTTGCTGGCCGACCGGTTTGGCCGGAAAAATCTGTTGGCCTTGGTATACTTCCTCCGGGGCTCTGGCTACATGATCTTGTTACTGCCGGGCTTGTTCGGCATGACTTTATTGTCGGGCAATCTGGGCTTGTGGCTCTTCGCTCTGGTCACCGGGTTTTCCTGGTGGGCCACGCTTCCTCTGACATCATCTTTGACCGCTGATGTTTACGGCCTTAGGACCTTGGGTACAATCAGCGGCGTATCATTCGCCTTTCATCAGATTGGCGCCTCCGCCAGCGTCTTGTTCGCCGCGGTTCTCTACGACGTGACCGGTTCTTACACCATACCTTTCCTGATCGCGGGGTTTCTGCTGTTCCCGGCGGCCCTTTCCGCCTTTACCATAAAGGAGCTCAAATACTCCGCCCGGTACCAGCCGCTTACCCCAGCGGCCTCTGGCGCGGCTGCCAGCGCTGGGAACTAGAGGGGCTGGCGCCCCGATGTTTCTTTGGCCAACGCATCTATGGTCTGTAATGGGCCACCACGGAGAATCGGCGGATCCGCGATTGTTGGCCTGGATCAAGCAGCTCCTGGACCAGGTTATCGACGTCGGCCCCTGGGTGGTGGTGGGGGGTGTGGGGCTAATCGTTGTGGCGATACCGGTGGCGGTAATAGCCATTTATCTATTTCAGACTCGGCGCTCCCCCGAAGGACTGGACAAAACGACCTGAACCGCCAAAGCCGCGAATAACGTTACACGGCTAGCCGGATTCATTCTGTGCCCGTTGGCCAATAGCCGCGCTCCAGTGATACTGGACCAGGATCATAATCCGCACTCTTGCCATGGAGCTCAATCCGAAGTAGACTAAGCCACGTCGTCCCAACGCCTGTCCCTAGTTCCCTACTATTTGGTTCCACGAGTCGTCGGTTCCAACAGATGGACGGTGTTGGTTCAGCCCTTAGCAAATACCATATATTGGACCCTCTGGCCTTGACCACTCCCGGAGGGTCTCAAAAAAAGATCATTGAGGAAGCTGCTATGTTTGACAAAAGTACTCTGGATGCAATGTTTGAGGAACTGCGAGACGAATACGAATTGGAGCCCGACTGGGAGGACATCCAAAGGGCGGCCCACCTTGGGGTAGCCCGCTCCGACGCCGGCGTTCCCCTCGGTGATATCGATTCTCGGGTGATTCCGGCGCTCCAGAAGTACTCCTAAACCCACCGACCAAACGGTTCACCTTCCGCCATGGGATCATCGATTCAGCCGTAGTTTGAACTACGGCTGAATATTTCTGTACCTGTCAAGGGATACCCATGTCATCGGCGGTTGGGCGCGATCAGGGATTCTCGGGAATCAGACCGCATGACGCCGCCCCCGTTGACACCTCCGGTGCCCAATCTCTAGCGTGGAATGAAAGGGGACGGACCCGGCCGAATAGCCGGTCGTCCCCTTTCATTTGCTGGAGGTGAATTGGGTTGCGCTGCAGACGTTGTCACTCATCTAGACTGATTCTCTTGGGGAAAAAGAGCGCTCAGGACAATGATATTTATCGTTGCCAGGAGTGCGGTTTTCTATTTAGCCCACCCAAAGGGCCACCCCTTGGACAATCCCACGCCGAGCCCCCGGAAACATCTCACACCGTTGCGGTCTCTTCCGGCCTTCTTGGGCAGGCATAGACCTGCATGCCTCGTTTCGATACCCGCAGGCCGGAAGAACATCCGGAAGAAATGCCGAATGATCCAGTCGAATCACCCTTGGACTTCGCCCGGGACGTATTGGGCGTAACGCTGTGGAGCAAACAGGAAGAGGTGCTTTCCGCCTTACCCGTCCACCGGCGGGTGGCTGTTAAGTCGGGCAACGGCCTGGGCAAAGGATTCTGCGCTGCCATCGCCGTACTTTGGTTTCTTCAACTCCACGATCCAGGAATCGTGCTCAGCACCGCTCCCACTTTTCGCCAGGTGCGCCATATCCTGTGGAGGCAAATCCGGCGTTTGCACCGCCGGGCGGCGGATAGGCTGGGCGGGAAGATGCTGGAGGCCCGCTGGGAGCTGTCCGACGAAAGGTATGCCATGGGCTTGTCGGCCGACACAGCCGACCAATTCCAAGGCTTCCACAGCGACAACATGTTGATCGTGGTGGACGAGGCCGAGGGAGTCAGTGACGAGATATACGAGGCCATAGAAGCGGTTATGACCTCCACGGACCCTAGTAGTCAGTCAAACTTGATATTAATGGTAACGTGAAAGATTGAGCAAAAGAGCTACCCTGACTCTGGATAGTGTTGATGGGAGGCGGTGGTATGGTCAGGGAAAAGTATGGAGTCCGGCTGACG
>DAOUHE010000261.1:0-5023 GCA_034428715.1 Dehalococcoidia bacterium
TGCAATCAGATGAACAGTCAAAAGAGAGGAGGTGGCTGCCAACCAGAGCATTGGTAGACCTTGGAAAGACAGCGGGACCCTCACTTAACATTGCTCCAATACTGTCCAACTGATGGGGTCCACCTTAGACACCGGATCGGACATCATAAATTTGGAACGGTTCCGATTCGATTCCAAGGGGCTTGAACCGAGGTACCAGTTTTTCATAGCAGAGCTAATAACGCTCAGGCTGTTTGCGATTTTGGAGAGCGCAATCGCAAACATCGCGTACAAGCTTGTCGCCGGAGCCGCATATTTAAACGGGAATCACCCAATCCGGTTGTTTACCGCGAATAGTATGGCGGGTGCTAGATCGGCAATGCTAAATTACCGAAGGTCAAACCCCAGACAAAACTTACGGTGGACGAAATCAAGGGATATACGCGACAGCACATCGAATGTTCTTCCCGCGACAGAATCCTTTATTACATACGCACAAGCGCATGGTCACGTAATGGATGAGATGCGAAAGGTGCGCAACTATATAGCTCATAGGAACGCCGACTCAAGGCTAGGATATCGCCAGGTAGTCCGGGCTACTTATGGCGCTAACATCAACATACAATCAGGCGCATTCCTGGCATCTACTCGGAGACGAACGGTGGCCAAGGTTGACGAGTACATCACAACCTCCAAAATAATCATCACGGATTTAGTAAAAGGCTAAACGGTCTTTTTACCTTGAGGAAATCTGTCTTCAGACAATACGGCTAGGACCATAGAAGCTAATGCCGCTGATCAGTCTGCGCTGCTGAAATAGGAGGTGACGCCATGCCCGATTCCCTTCGCGACCTGGTGCCCGACCAATCGCCGGAGACGCTGGCCAAGGGATTCCAATTCACCGAGGGCCCGGTGTGGCACCCAGACCGTTACCTGCTGTTCAGCGACATTCCCGGGGACACAATCTTCCGGTTCGTGCCCGGCCGGGGGGTGCAGAAATTCATCTCGCCCAGCCGCAACTCCAATGGGCTCACTTTTGACGCGTCTGGCCGGCTCCTGGCCTGCGAGCACGGAGGCCGCCAGATATCAAGGATCACCGAATCCAACGCTATGGTCCCTCTCGCAGGCCAATTCGATGGCAAACCACTGAACAGCCCCAACGACATCGTGGTCCATTCCTCGGGTTCCATTTTCTTCACCGACCCGCCCTTTGGGATTGATTCCGCCGCCGGAGAACAGGGATTCAATGGCGTGTACCGGGTGGACGCCAACGGTTCCATTGCCCTGCTTAGGGACGACATGGAGGGACCCAACGGCCTGGCCTTCAACAACGACGAATCCGTTTTATTTATAGCGGACTCCCGGAACCGCCACGTGCTGGCCTACCCAGTCAACTCGGACCTTTCCCTGGGGGAACCATCGGTTTTCGTGGACATGGACGTTGCGGAGACGGGCAACCCCGATGGCATGAAGATAGACGTAGAAAACAATATGTATATCGCCGGCGGCGGCGGTATCTGGGCCGTCGACCCTTCGGGCAGGCATCTGGGCACGGTGGAGTTTCCCGAGCTTCCCCCCAACATGGCCTTCGGCGGCCCCAGGAACATGACCCTGTTCGTCACCGCCAGGACCGGAATCTACAGCATTCGCGTAAACGTTCCGGGCCGTCCCATATTTCAAGCATAATTCATTCTCGGGCGCGGAAAGGAAATGCTATGGGTTCGATTATGAGGTCTACGCCGGCGACTACGGCTGAAGCGGTGGTCATTGGCGGCGGGGTCATGGGATGCAGCATCCTCTACAACCTGGCCGCCAGAGGATTGACCAACGCCGTCTTATTGGAGCGCGATCTTTTGGGTTCTGGCTCCACCGGCCGGTCTTCCGGCGTGGTCCGCATGCATTACTCCAATGAAGTCCACGCAAATATGGCCTGGCAAAGCCTGAAGGTCTTTCAAAACTTTGACGATCTTATAGGCGGAGACTGCGGCCTGACCCAAACCGGGTTTATGATCTTCACTGGCGATGACGACCTGCCCGCCTTCCATTCCAACGTAGCCATGCAGAAAAAGTGCGGCATCCAGACCAGCATCATCAGCCGGAAAGAGGCCAAAGAGCTTGCTCCCGAGTTCTACGTCGACGACTGCGCCGCCATCGCCTACGAGCCCATATCGGGATACGCCGACCCCTCAGGCACGGCTGCGGCCTATTCGGCCAGAGCCAGGGACCTGGGGGCATCGGTCATACTCCAGAGTCCCGCCACGGGCATCGAAGTGAAGGGAGGCAAAGTGGTTGCGGTGACCACTGCAGACCGGCGTATCGAAACGCCTGCCGCGGTGGTGGCCACCGGTCCGTGGAGCCGCCGGTTCCTTTTACAACACGGCATAGACCTCCCTTTAGAGGCCACCCGCCACGAGGTGATCCACCTCAGGCGCCCCATGGACAAACTGCCCTACCATCCCGGCGGGGGAGACATCGCCAACATGGTGTATTTCCGGCCGGAGAGCACCGACCTTACCCTGGTGGGCAACGGGAACATGGAAGACCTGGTTGAAGACCCGGAGTTATTCGCCGCCCGGCCCACCCAACGTTTCATTCAGGATGTCTGGACCCGTCTGGCCCGGCGCATACCAGTGATGGCCGAGGCGGAATACACCACGGGCTACGCCGGGCTGTACACTTCCACGCCCGATTCCCATCCCATCATGGACAAGGTTGAAGGCATCGACGGTCTATATATCTGCACCGGATTCAGCGGCCACGGGTTCAAGCTGTCCCCCATGGTGGGCGTGCTGATGGCCGAGTTGATCCTGGAAGGAAAGGCCACCACCATCGACATTTCCACCCTGCGCATGTCCCGCTTCCGCGAAGGCGAGCTAAACCAGCCCGCCTATGGGTTCAAGGTGTTGGTGTAGGAGGGTGTTACTATTGGCCAGTTTAGATGTTGGCGCTGACCCGTTCGCTTCCGTGGTATTATAGTCAAAATGACACATTGACCAATTGGGGCCATCATGACCGAGACGATTAATGTCGCCGACGCAAAAAAGCACCTATCCGAACTAATGAGCCGCGTGGCTTACAACCAGGAACGGTTCCTTGTCCAACGGAGGGGAAAACCGATGGCTGCATTGGTCTCAGTCGAAGACTTGGCCCTGCTAGAGCAACAGAAGGTTCCTACCCGAGGTCTTCTGGCAGCAGCAGGGGCGTGCGCCGAATTCGACGGCTTCGATCTCATGATTGAGAACATTTACGCTCAACGGCAACGAGCGGAGGACCGGCCTGTCAACCTGGATCAATGATGTTCTTATTCGATACCGACACATTGAGTCATGTGTTGCGCCGGAACCCATCGACGGCGCTATTGGTCCGGCTTGCGGCAGTTCCCCCTCAAGATCAATTCACGACGGCCATCACTGTAGGCGAGATGGTATACGGGGCGAATCGAAGCATCAGACGTGATTATCTCTTGAGACAGTTCGAAGAGCAGCTCTGGCCCACCATGCGCATCCTCCCTTTCGACCGCGCTGCCGCCGAGACCTACGGGATATTGCGAGCCGAATTGGAACGATCTGGTACACCACTGGCGGAACCTGACCTCCGGATTGCATCTATCGGATTGTCCCATAACCTGACTGTGGTAACCGGTAATGTCCGACATTTCTCTCGGGTTCCAGGACTTGCCGTAGAGAACTGGATCGAACAATAAGATGACCCTAACAATGCCCTCACCCAAAATCAACGCCATACGCCTGAACCAAGCCCTCGATGACCTGGGCCGTATTGGCCACGCCGAGCAGGGGATGCAGCGGGTCGCCATTTCCGCCTATGACATGGAGGGCCGGGCCCACACGATGGACCTGATGCGCCGGGTTGGTTTGGCGGTCAGGATTGACCCCGCCGGAAACATCATCGGCCGAAAAGAAGGATCTGCGCCCGGCCTGACCCCTATTGCCTTGGGTTCCCACATCGACACCGTGCCTAATGGGGGTAAATACGACGGCGCTCTGGGCGTGACGGGCGCTATTGAATGCGTGCAAACCCTTCAAGACCAGGGAATAACGACCCGGCATCCGCTGGAAGTCCTTGTTTTCACCAACGAAGAGGGAACCGGCTTTCCCCACTGGCTATTCGGCAGCCGCGCCATGGCGGGCACCCTGTCACCGGAAGACCTGACCGCGGTGGACCAAGAGGGAATTGGACTGGATACCAGGCTGCAAGCCATCGGTGGAGACCTGTCTCTGATCCAACAAGCCGCCCGAAGCCCAGGAGAATTATCCGCCTACATCGAGTTGCACATCGAGCAGGGCCCTGCCCTGGACCGTTCGGGAACTCCCATTGGCGTGGTGACCGGCATCACCGGCCGCGCCGCTTTTGAGGTGGAGGTTAGGGGCGCGGTCAACCACGCTGGCACCACGCCAATGGGCCTGCGTCACGACGCCCTGCTCAGCGCATCCCGGTTATTCCTGACGGTGGAACGCATCGCCTCCGAGTTGGAGGTCTGCAGGGTAGGAACCGTGGGCCGGGTGTCCGTCAGCCCCAACGCCACAAACGTCGTTCCCGGAACCGTTTCTTTCAGCGTCGAATTTCGTGACGTGGACATCAACGCCCTGACCGCCGCCGAAGCCGAGTTTCGCCGGATCACTGTGGAGGTGGAAGAGTCCGATGGAGTGTCGGTCAACATCCTGGCCCTGCCACCCACAACCCCCGCGCCAATAAAACCGGAAATGCAGGACCTGGTGGCGAAGGCAGCCGCCGGCCTTGGTTTGGCCACCGGCCGGTTGCCTAGCGGCGCGGGCCACGACGCCCAAGCCATGGCTGCGATCACCAAAGTGGCCATGGTGTTCGTGCCTAGCATCGATGGCATCAGCCACTCACCCCTGGAGTTTTCGACCCCCTAGTATTACAACGACGCTTCGCAAGAAAGGGGCCTTGGGCACCTCTCCATGGCGGCCTGCCCATGCGCTTGACAGCTTTGTATCCTTGGTTTCCGCGAAGCGATTTCCGGCCAAAAACTGACCAAATTTAGGAAGCGTCGTTGTAATACTAG
>DAOUHE010000262.1:0-11059 GCA_034428715.1 Dehalococcoidia bacterium
TCCACCCAGTTATCGGCGCCGCAGATGGTGCCACAAATGGCAATGGTGACGATATCCAAGAGTTTGTGCCGCTTGGTGCGGTCGATCCTGGGGTCGTCCAACGCCGCAAAGTATTCGACTATGGGTGCACCTGTTGCCTCAACCATCACTACCACTCCCACATCCCAACAAGATAGCAACCATTTTAAACAATTTTGAGACCTTTATTAAGACGCGATTGTCCTATACCAGGATGTCAAAGCCTTGACATCGTGCCAGATGAGACGCTTATAATTATCAGCGTCTTTCGACGGAGATACCACCGTCAATGCAATGTAGCACAATTGCTGCGCGAGTCCATAGGCTCGGCCCGCAGCTTCTCGGTTGATAACACGTTCGTAGACGGGCCAGTATACCTGGAGGGCCCTCGGGGGCAGGTGCGTATCGTGCGTACCCATCAGGGTGTCTTGGTGACTGCCGATATTGAGGTTGAGGCAAATCTTACCTGTGGCCGTTGTTTGCGCCGGTTTCCGCAGTCCTCATCGCTCCACATCGAGGAAGAATACCTTCTGGCCGCTGAAATCCAAACCGGACGTCGTGTTGATACCTCATACGGCGATGAGACGGATTTTCGTATTGATGAAGACAACATAGTTGATCTGACCGAGGCGTTGCGCCAGTACGTGATTGCCGATGAACCCATGAAACCATTGTGTCAAGCCGAATGTTTGGGCCTGTGCCACCTATGCGGCAGTGATCTTAACCAGGGGGACTGCAAGTGCGACGCCAACCCAGTGGATCCTCGCTGGAGCACTCTGGCAGTATTGTTGGACGCCAATGATGGTTAGGCGTTCTTGCCTCGGGGAAAACGCGGGCAGAGCGGGATAAAACAGTGATTTCGATTAAAAAATGCCGGGCAAATATTCATCCGGCGGAGTAGGATTACCAACCATGGGAGCAGTACCTAACAAGAAACTAACCAGGGCAAGGAAAGGCCATAGGCTCAATTCTCACAAGTTGAGGCCGCTGCATCCGTCTTTTTGCCCTCGTTGCCGAACCGCGAAATTGCCCCATATTGTCTGTCCCCAGTGCGGTTTTTATCGCGGGCGGCAGGTGGCTGGCCTGGAAGCTTAGGGGACGTGGTGTACAAATCGACGCCGGAGTAATACAATGCTGCGCTAATCGGCCGGCGCCCGATTGAATTGGAGGCTCTACGAGCACGCAAGTGGAAGAAAAGTTAGCCTATGTCTTCCCGGGGCAAGGGTCCCAAAGCGTAGGTATGGGTTTAGAACTTTATAACACTTCTCCGGCGGCCCGGGAAGTGTTTCAAGAAGCTGATGACAGCTTGGGCTTCAAGTTGTCCCGGGTGATTTTCCGTGGGTCCGATAAGAAACTCAAGGACACGGCGAATTCCCAGCCTGCCATCATGACCGTAAGTATCGCCTGTTGGAAGGCCTGGGAAGAGCAAGCCGGTCCGGCCGCTAAGCTTCCTGCCATCGTAGCAGGGCACAGCCTGGGTGAATACACGTCCATGGTTGTGTCGGGGGTCACCAGTTTCTCCGACGCCGTTAAATTGGTTAGAAAGCGCGGGCAGCTTATGCAGCAGGCGGCGGTTAACCGGCCTGGCGGTATGGCGGCTATCATCGGCTTGGAAGAGATGGCCTTTGAAGCCATTTGCGCTGAAACAGGCGTTGAGGTTGCCAACATCAATGCTGACGATCAAATTGTGATCAGCGGCGACAAGATCGCCGTGGCCCGGGCCATGGATCTGGCTTCCGCCCGCGGTGCAAAGAAGACGATCACCCTCCCCGTGAGCGGCGCCTTTCATTCATCGTTGATGCTAAAGGCAAAAGAGGGGCTGGAAACGGCCGTCATATCCCTGGACTTCAACGACCCCATGGTTCCGATAATCGCCAACTCCGATTGCTCCGTTCTGACCACGGGAGATCAGGTAAAGGAGGAGTTGGTCAACGGATTATGCCAGTGTGTACAATGGAAAGCGTCGGTTAAGTCAATGGTTGATGCTGGCGTTTCCCAATTCGTGGAGTTTGGTCCGGCCGGTGTTCTATCTCGCCTGATTCGCAGGATCGACCGGGGTGTGCAAGCCACCGCGGTGACCGACCCTGCATCGTTAAACAAATTCTCCGAATTCACGGCCAGTAACGACGGGCAATAGTGATCGCTGAGAACCGGATAGTCGGCGTATGCGAAACTCGATTTCCTCTAATCTAAAACGAAAAGCCCGGATGGCGGCGTTGCAGTCTCTGTTCGCTGCCGATATCAAAGAAAGTCTCGAAGAATCCTGCCTGGCCTGGCTCACCGAGGAAGACTCCCTGTCGGACGAGACGGCGACATTCGCCGGATTGCTCATTCAGGGGGTTGAGGGCTACCGGTCGGATCTTGACCATATAACTCAACGCTACGCTCCCGCTTGGCCGGTGGATCAATTGGCCTTGGTTGACCGGAATATATTACGGATCGCCCTTTTTGAGTTGTTGCATCATCCAGATACACCCAAGAAAACGGCCATTAACGAAGCCGTGGAATTGGCCAAAGCTTTCGGAAGCGAAAGCTCAGCCCGGTTCGTCAATGGTGTGTTAGGATCGGTTATGGCAGGACTGGAGACGGGTGAGTTGGTGGCGGGAAATCCTGCTCCGGAAAGGGGATGAAGGTGTGCCCACAGTTTACGAACGTGTAAAAACAGTTGTTGTAGACAAGCTGGGAGTAGACGAGGCGGATGTCAATGAGGATGCCTCCTTTGTAGACAACCTAAACGCAGACTCACTGGACTTGGTCGAGTTGATAATGGCTTTTGAAGAGGAGTTCACCACCGATGCCAACCCGGTGGAAATCTCTGACGACGACGCCGGCAACATTGGAACCATCAAAGACGCCGTGGCCTACCTTAAGGAACACGGAGTTGCAGATGACTAGGGGATGATCCCCCCAGGGTGTTGGATCCCCGAGAATGGCTTTCGGGTAACCTAAAGGTTTCTTGACCATATCATTTCGTCTTTTAACCCTGCCGGTTCGGCTATCTGTCCTAACTTTGGCTTGGATTTTTCCGCGCAAAGATCACGGCCTTCATTACTTTATTTTGTGATTTTCCGCTTTTCTCGTAATACTACTTGGCCTATGGCTTGTTACCATAACTTTGCCCGCTCAGTTAGTAGTCAAACCTGTAATGGTCTAACTTGGTAAAGGTCCATCGTTTTAAAGCTTTGGCATCATATAACCCATACAAGGTGAAGGGAGGCGGGGGCTCATGAACAACCTGGAACAGATCGCGCTACGGATAACCCACTGCACCGATTGCGAATTATCACAGGGGAGAAATAATGCCGTGCCTGGCGAGGGCTCTCCTAGGGCCGAATTGATGTTCATCGGCGAAGGACCCGGATATCACGAAGACCGTTTGGGAAGGCCATTTGTGGGTCCGGCCGGCCAGTTTCTGGATGACCTGCTGAAGTCCATCGGGCTGACGCGGGATGACGTCTTCATCGCCAACATGGTGAAATGCCGGCCTCCCCAGAACCGCGACCCGTTGCCGGCGGAAATGTCGGCCTGCTCAAAATACCTGGTCCGGCAGATTGAGCTGATCAACCCCAAGTTGATTATCACGCTGGGAAGGTTCGCCATGTCCCGGTTTTTCCCCGGTGAAAGCATCACCCGCATCCGTGGGAAGGCGCGAGAAAAAGATGGCCGGTGGATATACCCGATCATGCATCCCGCGGCGGCTTTGTATCGCCAAGAACTTCGCCAGGGGATAACCAGTGACTTCAAGGCGATTCCAGGCGTTTTGGAGGCATTGGACCAGCCCAGTTCCCAATCAGCGGCGGACCAGCAGGAACCAGCCAAACAGACGGCGGAGCCCCAGAACGAAGCGGTTCCCCCGGCGCGGCAGCTTTCCCTTTTCTCATAGTAAATACCTTCTAAAATCTTTAATAGGCAGTTGAGCAATTTGAATCCAGACATACGAATCATTCCCCTGGGCGGACTGGGGGAGATCGGCAAAAACATGATGGCCATCGAGTGCGGCGACGATATCATCGTCGTCGACTGCGGCGTTCAATTCCCTGATGACAACATGCCTGGGGTTGATCTGATCATCCCTGACGTGTCCTATCTGGTGGAGCGGATCGACCGGGTTAGGGCGGTTCTGATAACCCACGGACACGAAGACCACATCGGAGCCCTGCCGTTTGTGCTGCCCCAGTTGGGCGTCCCGGTGTACGCACCCCGGCTGGCCCATGGATTGATCTCCGCCAAGCTGAAGGAGCATCGGGCAACCAGGGGCGCCAAGGTAGAAGACATAGAACCCGGAGTGGCCTACCAGTTTGGCGAACATATGACGGTAACCTGGTTCCGCGTTTGCCACAGCATTCCCGACGCCATGGGAATCGCCATAGAGACCCCCAGCGGGGTGATAATCCACACCGGAGATTTCAAGATAGACCACACGCCGGTGGATGGTAAAACCATGGACCTGGCGGCCTTAGCCCACTACGGCACCAAAGGGGTGCTGATGCTGCTGTCAGATTCCACCTACGCCGAAATCCCAGGTTACACCACGTCGGAGAAGGTGGTGGGCGAGGCGTTGGACCGGGCTATCGGGGACGCCCCGGGCCGGGTCATGGTGGCCACGTTCGCATCGCTGATCTCCCGGATCCAGTTGGTAGTGGAAGCGGCCGCCCGGTACAACCGCAAAGTCAGCATCGTTGGCCGCAGCATGGTGGACAGCGTCAATGTGGCGGTTGAGCTGGGTTATCTTACGATCCCCCCGGGCGTATTGGTGCCCCTTAACCAGAGCCGCGGGTTGCCGCCGGAAGAGGTGGTGTTGATGACCACCGGCAGCCAGGGTGAGCCGACTTCCGCCCTGGTGCGCATCGCGAACCAGGACCACCGGGATGTCACCGTCATGTCCGGCGACACGGTGATCATTTCTGCGACGCCGATTCCCGGCAACGAACTGGGGGTCAGCCGCACCATCGACAATCTTTTGCGCCAGGGCGCCACGGTGTTGTACGACCGCATCGCCATGGTGCACGTCCACGGGCACGCCAGCCAGGAGGAACTGAAAATGGTCCTTAGCCTGGCGCAGCCGCGTTATTTCGTGCCGGTACACGGAGAGTACAGGCATCTCATGGCCCATGCCAAGTTGGCCTGGGAGCTGGGATTGGCCGAGTCTGGGATTTTCGTCCTGGAGGACGGCGACATTCTGCAAATAAGCGATCAAGGCGCGCAGGTGGTTGGGTCGGTACCGGCAGGGCCGATCTACATCGACGGGCTTACCACCCACGACGAAAGGAGTGAGGTGCTGAGCCAGCGGCGGTCCCTGTCCCAGGATGGGGTGGTGGTCATAGTGGTCAACACGGATAAACACACTGGTCTGCCTTCGTCGGAGCCCAAGGTGGTGGCCAGCGGGTTCATGGATACTGGGGAAACGATGGACCTTTTTCAGCAGTTGAGCGCGGCGTTGTTCGAAGAGATAAAAGATTCGGGCCATGCGTCCTGCCAGCCCGATGAACTGAAGTCTAAAGTCCGCGAAACTGCCCGAAAGTTCCTGAGTTCGGAGACCCGAAGAAGGCCTATCATTATTCCGATAGTCTCATAAGAAGTGTGATTCGGAGGTCTTGATGGCCCTTGCGTCCAGGGGGATTCGCGTCGTGGCTGGCTTGATCAGATTGGTCGGAAAGCTAAAATCGCGCCAGGTCGGAGATACCCTAGCGGTGTTGGCCGTTTTGATTGGGGCCACGGTGTTTTGGCGTCACCCTCCCGCCAATGAGTGGGCCGTGGGGTCGCTGGCATATGCCTGGGTTCCAGTGCTCATGTGGCTTGGCGCGGCCTTGCTCACCCTGCGTTTCCAGCCCCGCTTCTTGGTCCGTTTTTGGCAGTGGTGGGGCCTGGCGGCAGGAGCGGTGGCGGCCGCCGCCGGTATTCTCTCATTGTTCCCAGCCCCGCCTGGTTTGATGTTCAACGCGGGTCTGAGTGGGAGTTGGGGGAGCGTCATTGGTGGCAGCCCCCTGGCCTTGGCCCTGCTCAAAATAGCGGCCATCCTCATTCTCACACCATTGGCCATGTTCCCTCGTCCCATCGGGTTACTTTATGGCCTGGTGCTAACCCAGACCGGCCAGGTGTTGAGATCGACGGGCATTAATGCCTACCGGGCGGCGCTGCAGGCCCTCGGTTATTTGGCCAGGTTGAGGAAACCGGCATCTCCGGCTGTCGAAGAATCTTTTGACCTCCAAAGCAACGGGCCAGAAGGCCACGCGCTGGATGACCAAGGTGTTTGGGACGTGATCGAACCCGGCGGAGTATCAGATTTGGATTCGTCTGCGCTTGGGAAGCCAGAAGACGCTCCCGTACCGTTGGTAGCTGTTGGCCCCACCGGCGGCTCCGGCTCGGGCCCCGGCCCCGGATTGATCTGGCAATTGCCATCCATCGAATTGCTCTCTGCCGGAGAACACCGCACGCCGGTGGGTGCATCTCTGGATAAGATGGCCCGGTTGGTGGAAAGCACCCTTGGTGAGCATGGTGTCAGCGTCGAGGTAAAAGACATCAAAGCCGGACCGAGGATCGTCCGGTTTGGCCTGGTGCCGGGATGGACCGTCAAGAAAGGTGAGGAAGGCCTATCGGAGACGGTGCGGGCCAAGGGCGAAAGCGGTCGCGTGAAGGTGCAGAGCATCTTGACCCGTGAGAAGGACCTGGCCCTGGCCCTGAAAACCCCCTATCTGAGGTTGGAAGCCCCCGTTCCTGGAGAAGCGTTGGTGGGTTTGGAAGTCCCCAGCCCGTCTCCCGCCAAAGTAACCCTGCGTGAGGTGATGGAAAGCCCGCCCTTTACCAAACTGGTTTCCAAAGGCGGCTTGCCCATCGCGCTGGGTCAGGATACGGGGGGCAGCCCGGTGGTGATGGATCTGGCTACGCTGCCGCACCTGTTGATAGCGGGTTCCACCGGCAGCGGGAAAAGCGTCTGTATAAACTCGGTCGTGGCTTCATTGTTGCTGACCAAGCCGCCGGACCAGGTTCGCCTGATGATGGTGGACCCCAAACGGGTTGAATTGACCCCCTTCAATGGCATCCCACATCTGGTCACGCCGGTGATCGTGGAAGTGGATGAGGTCAACGGCGCCCTGCGCTCGCTGATGCGGGAGATGATGCGCCGGTACCGGCAGATGGAGGAGATCGGCGCCCGCAACATCTCTGGTTACAATGCCAAGTCCAAACAACCCATGCCCTACTTGGTGCTCATCGTCGATGAATTGGCCGACCTGATGATGAGCGGCGGATTTCAGGTGGAGCAAAACCTGATCCGGTTGGCCCAACTGGGCCGGGCCACGGGTATTCACATGGTCCTGGCTACCCAGAGACCTTCAGTGACCGTGGTGACCGGACTTCTAAAAGCGAATATCGTGGCCCGGGTGGCATTTGCGGTGGCGTCCCAGGTTGACTCCCGTGTGATTCTGGACATGGTGGGCGCCGAGAAGCTGCTGGGCAAGGGCGATATGCTGTTGCTGAGCAACGATTCCCCTAAGCCCCGGCGGGTTCAGGGCACCCTGGTCAATGACCCCGAGATTGACCGGGTGGTGGAATTCTGGTTGGAGCAACAGGGACCACCATTGCCTGAGATCGCGATGGGAGAGGATGAGGACGAGGACTTCGACGAAGATGACGGCCTGGACGACGACTTGATGGACCAGGCTAGAGCTTTGGCCCTGAATAACCCGCACCTTTCTTCATCGTTCTTGGAACGCCGGCTAAAAGTGGGAGCCCAACGCGCCGGGCAGATCATTGAGCATTTGGAGGACGAGGGTCTGGTGCCGCTGAGTTAGGGTCGTCCCCTGACCCAAACCCTCACCCTCGTTCCCTCTCCCACCGGGAGAGGTATGCCCACGATGAAATCGGGGGCTGGGTGAGGGCAAGGGACATAGGTGAAAGCCCACGCCCCTCCGATATCAACCCCTTCCATACAGTTGGACGGTTTGGTATGATTAATCCATTCATGAGACTCCCTCTTTTGACCGCGAAAGAACATCGGTGCTGATAGACCTTCATACCCACACCTATCCCCAATCCGACGATAGCTTCATGACGGTGGACGACCTCATCGACACCGCCAAATCTCATGGATTGGATGGCATCTGCCTCACCGACCACGATTGGTTCTGGCCGATGGACCGGGTTCAAGAGCTCTCCTTCAGGCATGGATTTCTGGTTTTGCCAGGTTCGGAGATCAACACTGACACCGGGCACGTCCTGGTCTTTGGCTTGGACGAATACGTGTTCGGCCTACACAAACCAGAATTTCTGCGTGATAAAGTCTTAGGGGTGAACGGCGTCATGATAGCTGCCCATCCCCACCGCCGCCGTTTCTTGGAGGATCCCGGCCATCAGCCCGACGCCAGAGAGGAGATGCTGGCGCGCGCATACGGCGATGAGTTTTTCCAGATGTGCCATGCGGTCGAGGGTTTGAACGGGCGGGCCACCGAGGTTCAAAACAGCTTTTCCTACGACCTGGGCGAGCGTTTAGGGGCTAAGATGTCCGCGGGTAGCGACGCTCACCGACTTGAACAGGTGGGAACGGCAGCTACCCAGTTCGAAGAGAGAATCACCGGCTTGACCGATTTGATAGAGCAGTTGAGATTGGGCAAATTCCAGCCCGTGGACCTGCGTAACGGCAACTACCGATATCCTGTCAGATAACAAGGGCGGGGAAATACGGACCCTTTCGCCGCGGGTCTTATCTTAAGAGGTTCCTGGTGAAGAAACGAGGTGAACCGACGAATACGGCTATGAGATCTTCCGGGTTCGCCAGCGGAGGTTACTAAATGGCTGAAACTTTAAGAGTGGAGGACCTCCACGTCCGGTTCGGCGTAGGGGAAGACCAGGTAAAGGCGCTTAACGGCGTTAGCCTGGCCCTGGAAGCGGGAGAGATCTATTGCCTGGTTGGGGAAAGCGGAGCCGGCAAGAGCACTCTGGCCCTGGCCATCATGGGGCTTTTGCCCGTCGCCGGGTCCATACCACAGGGAAAGGTGATGTTCGACGGCGTCGATCTGGTCCAGGCCAGCCCTGAACAAATTCGGCGGCTGCGGGGCAAAGAGATCTCCATGGTCTTCCAGGATGCCCAGTCGGCGCTAAACCCGGTGCAACTGGTGGGCCCCCAGTTGGAGGAGGTCATCCTCACCCACATAGACGTTTCGCACCGGGAAGCCAACCGCATGGCTCAAGACATGCTTAAGGAAATGGGATTGCCCGATCCCAGGCGGATCATGGGCTCCTACCCCTTTAGCCTCAGTGGAGGCATGTGTCAACGGGTGATGCTGGCGATAGCGCTGGTCCTGAAACCCAAACTATTGATAGCGGATGAGCCCACGTCAGGGTTGGACGTGACGCTTCAGGCCCAGATCTTACAGCGGCTGCGCGACCTGTGCGCGGAACAAAACGCGGCTATCCTGCTGATAACCCACGATATGGGTGTGGTGGCGCACATGGCCCAAAAGGTCGGCGTCATCTATGCCGGATCACTGGTGGAATCAGCGGAAGTGATCCCGTTATTCAAAGAGCCTCAACACCCTTACACCTGGGCGCTGCTCCAATCCCTTCCCCGCTTGGACGACGTGGATAAAAACCTTCAGCCGCTGCGGGGTTCGCCTCCCAATATGGTGACTCTTCCCCCGGAGTGCCCCTTCTTGCCCCGCTGCAACAAAGCCATTTCCCGTTGCCGGGTTGAACCAAAGCCGGTGAATGATGAGATCAAGCCGGGGCACCGGGTAGCTTGCTACAACCCCGTGGTGCCGGTGGGCTCTGTCTGATCGATTCCCATGACGCCGGGCGTTAGTCTCGGCGAATCACCTTTGCCGCAGCGCCGACTGGTCTGCCACCAGTAGCTCCAGGGCCATGCCCGGCTCCATCCTGCCTTGCTTGATGGACAAGTCGGCTTCCAACAACCGTTGGTATCGCCACGTGATATCTTCCCAAGAGTTTCGTCTTGCCTGCTGTATGGTCTTTCGGATGACGAATTGGGACGACGTGCCCATTTGATCACCCAATTCTTTTTGCGTAGCCCCCCGGTCCATACCGTTTTTTGCCAGGGCCAACAATTTCAACTGCCGTTGAACCATAGCGATGATGTGGGACGGGTCGCGGCCGTCATCCCTTAGCTGCTGGAGCAGAGACATGGCCTCTCGTTGACGGCCCTCGATCATGGCGTCCACGGCGCTAAAGATATTGGCCTCTGTGGCCTGGGACACTAGCGCCGACACGTCGGAATCCTCAATGGCCCGTCCCCAGGCGTAAAGTGACAGTTTTTCCAACTCGCGGTCCAGGGTCCACAGGTCGTTGCCAGTCAGCTTGACCAGCATCCCGATGGCCGCCGGACTGATCGCGGCGCCTTTCTGCTGGGCGGCGTCTTTGACCCAACGGGCCAGGTCCTGGCCATCCGGCGCCGGCAATCTCCGCACCTGGGATACCTCGGCCAGGGCTTGAAGCAGCGGATTGCCTGAAGAAACCGGCCCATCGGAAAATATTAGCAAGGTGGTGGGGGGCATGGCTGAAACGGCTTCGGCTAGCCCTTCCCAGGCACCCAGAGCGCCACCCGAGGCCGGCTCTTGGTTGTTGGCGCGCCTCCTGGTCCGGCGAGCCGGTCTCCTTCCCTCCAGGGTAGCCAGCAGGCCTTGCACCACTACCAGCCTGACCGTGTCCATGAAAGGAAGGGCGTTACACATCGACATTAATTCGTTGAGAGTTGCCGACGCTCCGTCCAGCCGGTGGCTGTTGGATTCGAGCAGGCTCGAGGCCCCGTCGTGAGCCTCCAGTTGGGCCTGGGCATTTGCCACCAGAAAGCTGTCGCCGTGCAAAACGTGGGCGGGCAAAACGTTGCTCCAGGGAGAGATATGGTTGGGCCGTGAAGGCTATGGACCGCAGCGGGAACGGCTTCTCAGCCAGCGGTAAGATTATAACCCCACATTTCCCATATGGGTGAATATCCCTCTGAGTAAATCGTCGGCATTCTTTAAACCATTGTCCATTTGTGAGACGTTGGCCGTCGGTATGGCTATAATTACCCCATAGCTTGGCGAGTTTT
>DAOUHE010000263.1:0-5736 GCA_034428715.1 Dehalococcoidia bacterium
AGACCTACTCAAGGCTTATATGGCATGGTAGTGCATGTAATACGTTGCAACACCCACTATTTCATCGATAATCGACGTTAAGAGAACGCCGGCTCGGGGAGAAGCGGGGTTTCCGGCCAGACTTCTAGGTCAACTTCTTTTTTCATTCTGGCTCGTCGCCAGGAAATATGGTCCGCCCAGCTTGAAGGCGTCATTCTCATCCTCTAAGCGGTTGATACAGGAGGCCATGCCATATGCGCTCGCTAGCTTTCCATTTCACCTAAGTACTCGCCTAGACGTTGTCTTCCTGGGGGTTTTGCTTGGCGCAATAGCAGCAGCGGTCTACAACGTCGCCTACAGAGTCATATTCCTTTTAACATTTGTTCCCCAACTCGCAGCGTTTGCCCTTTTTCCGTTGGCCTCGCAGCTTTATGCAAATAAGCAGATGAGCGAGTTCAAGGCACTCTATCATGGTTCCCTTGGTGTGATCGTCCTAACCGGTCTGCCCTTGGCGGCCGTGGTATGGCTGATCGCACCGGACTTGATTTATCTAGCGTTCGGGGCAAACTTCGCCGATTCTGCATCGATACTGCGTATGCTAACTGGCTTGTTGTTTTTTACCTGGTTAAGCCGAATTATGGAAATATTCTTGATGTCCTGTGATCGGCTAGTTTTCAGAACCCAGAACCTATGGGCAGCCGCCGCTATGAATCTCCTTGGAAATCTGGTCTTGATCCCACCCTTCGGACTGACCGGAGCTGCAGGAGCCACGCTGATTTCAGAGGCACTTTTGGTGGTTTTGCATGCAGCGCGACTGAGACCGGTCCTTGGATGGCCAAGGGTGGCTTCCCATTTGGCAATAAGCAGCATTGGTGTGGCCGTTTTTGTAGTTCCAACTGTGATTCTTTCGTCGCTGTCGTTAATTATTCTCATTCCGGTTTCTGTACTGATCTATTCGGGAGCCTTGGCTTCCTACGAGCTCAAATCAAAAGTTGTGGAAAAGGCTTTCTCTGGAAAAAGCGAAGACGTACCCTTCCAGCCAGAGAGATAAACACCCTGCGAGGGTGGTTGAGGTGGGCGCGTCGAGGTAATCTTATCAATGGAACGGTAGGAAAAAATGGCCAAGGAAGTTCACGACACCCTGGAAGTCGTTGTTCAAGAGGGGGCGTGACGGATGTTGACGGCCGTATTGGAGGAGGAGCCGAGCACCATACTGAGGTGGGGACCCGGAAATTGGGATGCCCGAAGGCAAGATCTTCATCCCGGGAGTCGTCGCCCACAAAACAACCACGATCGAACCCCCGGAACTGGTGGCGGATCGAATCTTGACCGATGCCAGAATTATGGGGCGGGAAAATGTGATTGCAGGAACAGACTGCGGTTACGGCAACCGGGTGTACCCAGATCTTCCCGTATGCGCCTGGGCATGTGGGCCTCCCTGGTTAATAGTGTTATCGTCCAGCACCAAAGCAACGCCCCCGGTTGGGTGGCCGGGGGCTGTTTGGTGGTCTTCCGGCTACGGCAAAGCCACCGGCCCTTTGATAATTTATTCTGCGCAGGAGAATCATCGAATAAGGGAGTTACAAGGGTGACGTTCTCCAAAAGGTTGCTGGGCTCTCGTTTATCATCGGCACAATCCTTCTAGTCGTCTTCGGATTGTTGCATCCGGGTGAGGATCTGGAGGATTTAAGCTACACAATTCAAAACATTGCCGACAGCAACGGTTGGTTTTTGGAGATTGATCATATTCTCATTGCAGTGGGTTTTTGGGTATTCATGATGGGCATGGTCGGTGTGTACCGTTCCATTACCATTGGAGCAGCCGCAGCGTGGGTGCGCCTAGGCATGTACGGATTGATCATTGCGACCACACTTAGGTCAGTATTCCTGGCAATAGCATGGAGTAGGTCTCGCGATGGTAGTGGAGCATTGGGAGGGGGCGACGGGAGCCGACAAAGCCACGATATTCGTCACGTTTTCCGCCCTGGAAGGCATGCTAGACGGCTTGAGGAGTATGACTGACATTTTCTATGGGGTGGATCTTGCGCTACTTGGAGCCGGGATAGCCCTTAGCGCGGTCTACCCGAAGTGGCTCGGATGGGTGATTGTTGTGGCGGGGACTATTTGGACGGTAATCGGGGTTGTCATCGGGGTATCAGGGTCGAGTTCGGACCTCGATTTACCATTAGCCATCGCGTTCCTGTTAACCGTAGTCTGGCACATGGTAATGGGCATTGTGATCACTCGCAGAGAGGTTCAAGCAATGTAATAAACCGCCGGCGAAGTGTTGGCTTGCCGCTGGCCTACCCACCATTGAGATAAGACCACCGGGTTGGATATCGGGCAAAACCTGGAATTGCCCTTCCACCTACGGCGTTTATCTGCACAATCCTTGCCGAGCAAATAATCACCTGAAAGACCAGAGGTCAACGAAATTGATATCAGAATGAATCGGGCCATTATCTTGCCAAAGACTCATTCGCCAACCCTCTTACCGGGCGTTAAAGTCCGCGTCGTGCTCGGAATCGACGTCCACAAAGACCATCAACAACGCGGTGCCCTTCTTCTCAACCACGGCTTGCCCCCTAATGGGTCCAGTTCGGCGTAGGCAGCCAGCTACCCAACATCGGGAACCCATTTTTCGACAACAGCAATGATACTCACCGAACGACGCCGCGCGGCAAACATCTTCCAGGGAGGTTTATTTTCCATTGAGTTTATAAACGAAATGTTCTACTGCTATACTGGGGCAAATCTCAATGGCGAGGAACTTGCAAAATGACGACATATGAAGTCGTGGGGAAATCGGTCACCAGACAAGAAGGTCCCGATAAAGTGTCGGGCAATTTTCAATACTCCGCTGACGTTACTTTGCCCGGGATGATCTGGGGCAAGGTGTTGAGAAGCCCCTATCCTCACGCCAAAATAGTCCGGATTGACGCATCGAAGGCACTGGCCATGCCGGGAGTTCACGCCGTTATCACCGGTCAAGAAACCCTCGGCATGCGAATAGGAAGGAGTGTGCGGGACGTACCGTTGCTGGCCGAGGACGAGGTTCGATTCGTGGGAGAGAAGGTAGCAGCTGTGGCAGCCGATGACCCCGACCTAGCAGAAGAAGCCCTCCTGATGATCGACGTGGAGTATGAGCCCTTACCCGCTGTATATGACCCTGTCGAAGCCATGGATCCCGGAGCGCCTCTAGTCCACTCGGGCTCGCCGACTTTTGAGAGTTCCTCGGGTCCGGTCCAGCCCCAAGGCAATATATTAAACCACTCGGTATGGTCCAATGGGGACGTGGAACAGGGATTCAATGACTCGGACCAGATCTTCGAACATACCTTTACAACCACCTGGGTACACCAAGGTTACATGGAGCCTTATGCCTGCGTCGTGGACATCGACGATTCCGGGCGCGTCCAAGTCTGGGCGAACAATAAAGTTCCCTTCACATTGAGGAGACAGTTGGCTGACGCGCTGGGATTATCCGAGGCCCAGATTTTAGTCAATCCATGCGGTATCGGTGGCGACTTTGGTGGGAAGTCCCCGGCGATGAACGTGCCATTGGCCTATTTCCTGTCCCGGAGTAGCGGAAGGCCCGTCAAAATGGTCATGAGTTATATTGAAGAACTGGCGGCCGGAAACCCAAGGCATCCATCCGTGATCACCATCAAGACCGGGGTAAAGAACGACGGGCGATTCATCGCTCGGGAAAGCCGGGTCGTGTATAACGGGGGGGCTTACTGTGGCTTCAGAGGCCGCCCTGGTCTGGCAGGCAGCCGTGATGCCGCCGGCGGGCAGTACCACATACCTAATTTTCTGATCGACAGCTTTATGATCTACACCAACAACGTGCCCTGCGGTTCCTACCGGGCGCCCGGACAGCCACAAGTGGCGTTTGCAGTGGAATCTCACACTGACATGATTGCCCGGGAGATGGGAATAGATCCGTACGAATTGCGGCTCAAGAATGTGGTTCGTGATGGACAGATGTGTGCCACCGGAGCCCATTACAACCACGTGCGAGGAGAGGAGACTTTGAAGGCGGTTGCCGAGGCCGCCGATTGGGGTTCCCCAAAGTCAGGGCCATATGTTGGCCGAGGCATGTCGTTGGGGCAACGCCCTCAAGGCCAGAGCGTCTATTCAGCAAAGGTGACGATGGATGAGAATGCCCAAGTAACCTACCACACATTAGTGCCGGAAACGGGCACGGGCATTCATACAGTTGGCCGGCAAGTGGTGGCGGAGGACTTAGGGATTCCGGTGGAAGATGTGAAGGCGGTTCAGATGGACACCGACGGTGGACCCACCGACAGCGGGTCGGGTAGCGGCAGCAGCGTGGGCGGCACCGGCGCTGCCCTAGGAGCCGCCGAAGGAGTCCGGCGCCACCTTACTCTGATGGCTGCCGAGTTCTACGGTTGGCCTGAAGAACGAATCGTGTTTCGGGGAAGCCGGGTTTTTGTTGATGGAGACTCGGAACGTGGCGTATCGATACAGGAGTTGGCCTCCAAGGTCGTTGCCGCTACCGGGCAGCACATCTCATTTTCCAAAACCACGGATTCCAAGGAGCCGGACGTGACCTGCTTCTGCGCCCAGGTGGCCGAGGTTGAGGTAGACCCGGAAACCGGAGCAGTTAAGCTACAAAAATTCGTCACGGCTCACGATGTAGGCACCATTCACAACCCTATGACTCACCAGGGACAGATCGACGGGGCAGTGATTCAAGGGGTGGGGTTTGCCCTAATGGAGGAATTGTTATCCGAAGAAGGACGTATCTCGACTCTCAGCATGGGCGATGTAAAAACACCCAATATCCAGGACATACCTGAACTGGTGACGGTTCTAGTAGATTCCCCTGGGGGCAATGGTCCCTTTGGGGCAAAAACTATCGGAGAGCAACCCCTCCCACCGGTGGCGCCGGCCATCGCCAACGCCGTATTCGACGCCGTGGGCGTTCGGATTCTAGACCTGCCCATCACGTCGGAAAAAGTGTTTGCCGCGTTAAATAAAAGGTGACCTGGCCACTATTTCGGATGGCTGGTCCAAGATGAGCATAAGTGGATATTTGCTGCCGTTTCCAGATCCTGGCGCCGCTGACCTTATGAGCGACCATCTGGATCAGGTGGTCCAAGCCACCGGCCCAGGAAAGATATTGGTTACAACTTCTCTTCCTGAGATATTGGAGAAAAGGTTAGAGAAACCTTCTGGGCCTGGCAGTCGATTTGCCCGCAAGAAGTTGGAATTCTTTAGATTGGAAGGGAACGATTGGATATACCTTTCCGGAACAACGAGTGACAGCGGCCAGAAATCTGAAGAAGTGTTTTTGAATGTTCAGGCGGCAGAGACGGTCAAATGCAAGTTGACAAATATGAGCGACAGGGAAGGCCAGTTTTCTCTAGAGTGCAAGTATGAACCCAGGGATCAGCAGTAAACCCTCCGTTCCCCCACGTACGCGTCCAGGAGCTCCGGAGGGTGCTCAGGGCGCTGCACCAGGCCGCCGCTGCCGGTGTGGTCGTGGCCACAGGAAGGTGATCATGGTCCTTAATCCCAACAACAGGCCGGCCTGCGCTCCGGAGCCCGCGGACATCGACCAAGACGTCGAGGACGCCGTTCAGTAGGTACGGGACCGGGACTATCTGGCCTGAGTCCGAGGTTACGTCGCCGGCAAGGCCAAGGCGTTTTTCGAGGTCCAGGCCCTAGCCGATCCATCTCTCATCGACCAAAGCTAGCCTGACTGTCGACGAGGCCCGCCCGTTGCTC
>DAOUHE010000264.1:0-3308 GCA_034428715.1 Dehalococcoidia bacterium
CATCGTTACTGCCCAATTCATATTGGCCGCGGCCAGATGGGTCGCCCTTAGTCTCAGACTTGGCCCAGTCCACTGGTTATCCTCCACCTCATCTCGTCACAGCAGGGCTTTTCAGCCGGGCTTCTAGGCTTTCCCGCTTCATTGTTATGGACCAACATACCAAGGGCAGATGTCTCGCTGCCAAAGAAATTTAACACCGTTCCCGCATCGGCCGGGTCACTGTGGACAGACCCTCATGCACGGCGTTACCATGATATCCAGCGTGGCCAGTGAGAGAACACACGCCGGATAGACAGTCTGCTAGATGAAGCGGAGGCAGCGATAGCTCAACTTGATTGGCAGGTTGTACAAAGCCGCGCCCAAGCGGTGATAGCCCTTGATCCCGCCAATCCTGACGCGATCAATTACCTGGCACCCGCGGACCGGACATTGATTAGCGGTGCCTCCCGGCCGGTCAGCCAGCCGTCGATAATTACACCGGCCACATCACCTCCATCTACAGAAAGCCCCACCTCATTCGCCAATGGCCGCTACCAGGTCAAGCGGTTCTTGGGCGAGGGTGGCAAGAAGAAGGTCTACTTGGCCCAGGATACCCTGCTGGACCGTGAGGTAGCCTTCGCCCTAATCAAGACCTAGAGCCGGGACGATACCTCCCGCACCCGCACCCGCATCCAGCGGGAAGCACAGGCCATGGAGCGGCTGGGATCGCATCCTCACATCGTCACCGTTTTCGACCTGGGCGAAGAACAAAATCAGCCTTATATGGTCACCGAGTTGATGGGTGGGGGTGACGTAGAAGGTCTAATAGAGAAAGCCGAGGACCGCCGGCTTTCCCTAGAACAGACAACCAGGATCGCCACTGAGACCTGCCGGGGCCTGGAGTTCGCCCACAGCCGAGGCATCGTTCACCGTGACCTGAAACCGGGCAATGTTTGGCTTGCCTTGGATGGTGTAGCCAAGATAGGAGATTTCGGACTGGCCGTCGCCTTGGACCACTCCCGCCTCACCACGGAAGGGATGATGGTGGGCACCGTGTCATACATGCCGCCGGAGCAGGCAATGGGCGGTGAAGTCACACCCAAGTCGGACCTGTACTCCCTGGGGGCCATACTTTACGAGATGGTCACCGGCAGACCGCCGTTCCTGGGCGACGATTCGGTGGCCATCATTGGCCAGCACATCAACACGCCGCCGGTAGCTCCCACTTGGCACAACTCGGAGTGCCCTCGTCCTTTAGAAGCTTTGATTATGCGCCTCCTGGCCAAAGACCCGTCCGAACGGCCCGATTCGGAGTCAGATGTATCGGCCGCTTTGGATTCCATCGATTTGGCTGATGACGTAGGGGCGCAAGGCCTTGCGCGCCTACTCGGCGAGGAACAGGCTCTAGATAGCCTGGCCGGAGGTGTGTTCGTGGGACGCCGGCGGGAAACAGGGGAGTTGAAGGCCTGCCTTGAACACGCGCTCTCAGGTCGCGGACGCCTGGTTGTGTTGGTTGGCGAGCCGGGTATCCGCAAGACCCGTAGGACTTGGAGCAGTTACGCTCAGAGATGGGATCCGGGGCTGCTGACATCGCCGAGTTGGTGTCCTACGTTCGAGAACGCTTGCCGGACCTGCCACCTGCGCCACAGCTGGAGTCGGACCAACCCCGGTTCCGCCTTTTCGACTCGATCACTTTCTTCCTAAAGACAGCATCTCAACGCCAACCCCTGGCGCTGATTTTACACGACCTGCATTGGGCCGATCAGCCGTCTCTGATGTTGCTCCAGTTCGTGGCCCGTAAGTTGGGCGGCGCACGCCTGCTGTTGATCGGAACGTACCGCGACATGGAATTGTCCCGCCGACATCCATTGGCTGAAACGCTGGGCGAGCTCACCCGAGAGCGTCTATTCCAGCGGGTCTTGTTGCGGGGGCTGACCCAGGAGGATGTGGGCCGCTTCATTGAAATGACCTCGGGGAAATGACCTCGGGCAACAGCGCTCCACGAAAGTTGATCGAGGCGGTCCCCACCCAAACCGAAGGGAACCCATTATCCGTGACGGAGGTGGTGCGGCTCTCAGTGCAGGAGATTCATGTAGGGGCACGGCATGCCGTGCCCCTACATGAATCTGATTCCTGGACCATACGGATTCCCGAAGGTGTGCGGGAGGTGATCGGCAGGCGTCTAAACAGGCTGTCGCAGCGTTGCAACGAAACGCTTACAGTAGCCTCAATACTTGGGCGGGAATTCACCTTGGCCCAGCTTAGACCGCTGGCCGAAGAGGTGAGCGATGACCGGCTGCTGGAGGTCCTGGAGGAGGCCCTTGCCTCTCGGGTCAACGAGGAATTGCCTCAATCTGTGGGCCAGTACCAGTTTACCCATGCACTGATCCAGGAGACGTTAGCTGAAGAGCTATCTATCAATCGGCGAGTGCGCCTCCACGGTAGGATCGCCGAAGTGCTTGAAGGGCTTTACGGAGACGAAGCCGACGGCCAAACCGCCGAGTTGGCCCACCACTTCTCGCAAGCTGAGGCGATGGTAGGCACAGAAAAGCTTGTACATTACTCGATGGTGGCCGGAGAGCGGACCTTGGCGGCTTACGCTTGGGAGGAGGCTTTGGCCCACTTCCAGCGTGCTTTAACAACTAAAGAAAGGCAGGCGATCGACGCCGATTCTGCGGCGTTACTGTTCGGGTTGCGGCGCGCCCAGCTAGCTACGCTCGACCAGGACCAACTGGGGGAGGCGCTGGCTAGCCTGGAGCGAGCCTTCGATTACTACATTGATACTGGAGATGTGGAAAACGCCGGGGCCGTGGCTGAATATCATCTTCCAGGCGCCGCGAGGCACCGTCTGGGCATAACGCTCGTCGCCCGCGTGATGCCGTTGGTGCCGCCTGATTCTCATCTGGCCGGGCGCCCCTCTTTTCTCAATATGGCCTGGTCATCGGTGGCGACGGAGGCGACTACCAGGGGGCCCTAGAAGCTATCGACAGGTCCCTGGCTATCGCCCGCCGTGAAGGAGACACAGCTCTGGAACAGCGAACTTTAGCCTACGCAGCCCAAATGGACATTATGTACTTTCATTTGCGAGAGGGCTTGGAGAAGAACCTGCGGGCCATGGAACTGGCACAAAGCGTAGGCCACGCCCGCGCCGAGGTGGAAGCCCGGTGGTTCTTGGCCGTCATTCAATTTACCGTTGGTGACCTAGTATTACAACGTCAGTTCAGGGAGGGATGTGGGGTGATGCCCGCATGGCGGCGCGGCGCTTGGCATGGGAGCGTTTGGCCCGTTCGTTACTGTCCTGCGTATCCTCAAGCCACCGCAGCAACTCG
>DAOUHE010000265.1:0-14613 GCA_034428715.1 Dehalococcoidia bacterium
AGACCTACTCAAGGCTTATATGGCATGGTAGTGCATGTAATACGTTGCAACACCCACTATTTCATCGATAATCGACGTTAAGAGAACGCCGGCTCGGGGAGAAGCGGGGTTTCCGGCCAGACTTCTAGGATATCCATGGCCAGCACAACCATTTCCTCGGGCTATTTCTCTCGACGAGGAGATGATTGCGCTGACCGAGCCACCCCCTTTGGGGTCAACATTTCGAGCCTTAGGGCCGTGTGTAAGCAGACAGGCTATGGGCCGTGACAATGCTCAAGGGCCAACCTGATTATCTTCGCGCCCCTTTCAGGTTTTGCTTCAATCCGTTGTGCTTGGGTGTTTGGTCATTGATGCGCTTCACGAATTCCGCTGTCGTTTCTTCTGGCTTTTCCCGCTTGGGCTTGGACCGGGCCATGTTCTCTTTCCTCCGTTGGATTATCGCCAAATAGTGCTACCGCCGTAGAACGTCCTCCAGGTTTTGCTGGTTTTTTTCGGGCGCGCCGCGAGACGGTCCCCACCTATCATACACTAGCCAACTCTCTCGGCCTCAACTTATATCTGATCACTGAACGCATGTGCGTCAAATGGCCGGAACCGTGTCTCACATTTCCCGGACAGGCCATGGGCGGCGTGGTGGATAGTGGGACGCCAAGCTCGAACTAAGATCATTTGGTCACTGCCCTTGACAGGATGATCAATTTTGCGTAATAACACTTAGTGTTAAACAAACCATATCTGCTATCCAATCTATCTTCCTAACGCTATCCTTTTGGAGGTGCTATGAGCGAAACTGCCAGCCCAGTCGACCGTATTGTTGGCTTACAGCAGCGTATACACATCGCCCTGCTATCCTCGTTGACTGAAAATTGGATGGCGGTCGATCACACTATGCCTCAGCTAAAGGTGATGCTGTGCTTGTTCATAAACGGCCCTTACCGAATGGGAGACCTTGCCTCGACTCTGGGCGTTTCCACCGCTACGGCAAATGGAATAATCAACCGTTTGGTCGGGCGGGGCGTGGTGGAACGCAGCCACGACTCTCAAGACCGTCGGGTCGTTACCTGTGTTTTGTCTCCTGAGGGAGAAGCGCAAATTTTCGCCTTGTGGACTGCCCGGTTCAATATCTACCGGGATATTTTTAACACCCTCTCCGCGGATGAACTCGAAATCATAGCCCAGGCTGCCGAGTTGATGTTGAAAGCCGCGGAACGAAAGAACCTGGGGACAAAAGTGAAACAAAAGGAGCCCGCGCTTACCGGATAGACGGGAAAGGTCAAGACCGATTGGGTTGGGTGACCCAACCAAACGCTGGCTGGCTGGAATTCCCACTTACCGTGGCCCTCGGCCAATCAATCTAGTCCAGATTCATTCGACAAAAGGAGGCTTTGGCCGCCCATGACAAGCACGTTTGCTAGCTGGCCAGTACGAGTATTGGCAGCGTTGGCCATCGTCGTGGTTCTTGGACTGGTGGGGATGTTCGGTTACCGGCTTTGGTACAACTCAATAAATTTTGTCTCGACCGATAACGCTCAAGTCACCGCCGCGTTGGTGCAGGTCGGCTCCATTAACGCCGGGCGCATCTTCAGCATGAACGTGGATGTCGGGAGCCCCGTTTCTCAAGGCCAGGTCATCGCCATCGTGGATATTCCGACGCTGATATCCAAGTCAGAGACCACGGATACATCCAAATTGGGGTTCAGGGATGTAAGGGACCAACTGGCCGACGTCGCAGCGCCAGTGTCTGGTGTGGTGGCGGCCCGCTGGGCCAGGGTGGGAGACACTGTGCCTGCCGGGCAACCCATAGTAACCCTGATGGATCCAAGGCAGATATGGGTGATGGCCAACATCGATGAGAAAGATGTCGGCCGTGTGCGGCCGGGGCAGTATGTGGAGGTACACATCGACTCCTTGGGTAAATCACTGCCGGGAAGGGTCGAAACCGTGTCGCCGGTAACCGCCGGAACCTTCAGCCTTCTGCCGGCCCGGAACTCCTCCGGCAACTACACCAAGGTGGCACAGTTGGTTCCGGTTAAGATCTCTCTCCCAAATGAGTTCCTTCCAATCTTCCCAGGCGCCTCGGTAGAGGTGAAGATCTACCTGACCCAGCAGGACGGCAGCTAAGAGTGCCGGCAAATTCCTACAAGTGGCTTGTGCTGGCAGTAGTTGTGACGGGGTCATTCACCGTGATCCTGGACACAACCGTGGTAAACGTCGCCCTGCCGAGAATAATGACCACGCTGGGAACCGATCTGGAACGAGGGCAGCTCGTTCTCTCCGCCTACCTGTTGGCGTTGGCCCTGGTTGTACCTACTACAGGGTTCCTCAGTGACCGGCTGGGCACCAAGCGGCTGTACGTCCTCTCCATCACCGGCTTCACCTTGGGATCGCTTCTATGCGGATTGGCGTGGGACATCAATTCCCTGATCGTGTTTCGGTTTATCAAGGGTCTCGCCGGCGGCATCACAATCACGAGCCCCATGCCCACAGACACCCCGGGGCCTAGAGCGTGCGCTCCGAGATTGGTGTCCGCGGCATCGGGTATAGCTGCCAAGAGCAACAAAGCGCCAACTACGGCGCCGGCAAGTTGTGCCCCAATGTACATTAGCCCTCTAGCCGTGCTTATCTTCTTGGTAAGCAATGCCGCAAACGTGACAGCCGGGTTTATGTGGCCTCCAGAGATGTTTGCCGTGGCGTAGGCTAAAAGGGTAATGGCCAGTCCATGGGCCAGAGCAATAGCAACAAGTCTTGAAGGATCCAGGTCACCGTTGGGTAGGCCCCCGGTTACGATTACGGATCCAGCCCCAAGGAAAACAAACAAAAGGGTTGCGATGTATTCCGCAAGCGTAGAGCGCCAAGTTTCCAAAGAGGTGAATTCATGCTTGTTTGCTTCTAACATTTCACCTGACCCTGGGTGCGGCTGATGCAGGAGGACGTAGGTTGAATTTGCGCTGAGGTAGTCTGCTCAGAATTTGGTAGCTGGCCGGATTTCACGAGAGCAAAATCGAAATTTGCCCGGTCCGCAGCATCGGTGGACGCAGTCCCTACCTCCAATTCCGGCGTCGGAAACTGGGACGCAATCTGCGCAGTCTGGGAACATGTAGATCGGGCCGACCATCCGTCGCTGTTACTCTTGGAATTCCTGGTTCGGCAGATGGCGGACAGCCCTCTTATGTTGCTGGGATGCTACCGGGACGCCGAGCTTTCCCGACAGCACCTCCTCTCGGACACGCTGGGCCGCCTTTCCAGAGAGCCCCTATTTCTAAGGCAGCCCCTTAGCGGCCTGAGCCACGAAGACATGGGGCGTTTCATTGAAGCGGCCACCGGCCAAACCGCGTCGCCGGGCCTGGTGGATGCCGTTTTCGACCATACCGAGGGCAACCCATTCTTCACCTCCGAGGTAGTCCGCCTGCTGTTTGAGTGCGGAGAGCTTGGCGGAACCCGGGAGGGGACCAATCAGGAGACCCGGGAGATCCGGATTCCCGAAGGAGTGCTCGAGGTCATTGGCCAGCGCCTCAACCGGCTCTCTCAGTTGTGCAACGATACCTTGACCACCGCTTCCGTCATCGGCCGAGAGTTTGATTTCAAACTATTGGGTCTACTGGCTGAGGAGCGACCAGACCTAACATGTGGCCAACAAGAAATTCACCGGAGGAAATCATGACGGCGACGGCGAACATCCAGAATGACAAAAACACGGCGGCCAAGAAGACAAACAAAATAATGGAGGACGGCGAAATGAATAACGACAACATCATCAATATGGTAACCAGGCTTTCCAACGGCTTCCGGAGGAGCAACATCAGCAAATTGGCCGCAGGCGCGGCCATCGGTCTGGCCTTGACGGCAGGAGTCGCAATGTCCATTCGGGCGTCGGCTCCCAGCGGCGTCCTGGCCACGAATCTCAACAACGACGTCTCGATTGTTTACGGAATCCCAGATAGTGCGTCAGTCGCTGGCTACGCTGACATGAGTGAAGAGAATCTAGAGCTTGTCACCTCCTCTTTGGTTGCAGGTTACGCCGACATGAGCGAGGAGAACCGGGAGATCGTCCCCGCCTCCTTCTCAGTCGCCGGTTACGATGACATGAGCGAAGAGATCATGATCCACGCAGTGGAAATCGGCGCCGGAATGATAGAAAACACCGGCACCTTTGACTGGAGCGACTACTTCTCCTTAGTCTACGGCACTCCTGACGATGGACAGGGAATCGCGCCGGTCAGCAAGATCGCTCCGGCCAGGGTCACCGAAAATACCGGCACCTTCGACTGGAGCGATGACTTCTCATTGGTCTACGGCACTCCTGGCAATGGACAGGGAACCGGATCCGTCAGCAACATCGCCTCGGCCAGGGTCACGCCTTCCTCGAAAGTATCTGGGGACACATCCGATGCCCATATACATGCCGGCGTCTCCTCCTCCTCAGTTGCCGGTTACGCCGATATGAGCGAAGACAACCTGGAGATCGTTGGTTAAGGCGGCATCGGCGCCATTTCCAGGCGTTGAAGGATAAGCCCTCCCTCCTTCATTTCGCCGGTGATTGGAGGGAATCTGGGCCACGAGCAATGCTCGTGGCCTTTATTATTTTGGACAGATCATCGAGATCTCATGGTATTATCTCGTTGCGACCAGGCAGCGTTTGATTCCATCCATGGCCTGAGCATTTAAGGACCCAGAGCCCTTGACGACAGTATCTGGGCCGACTACGCTCAATGCCGTAAGATTAGTCAAATAGTTCTTGCCGGCTTCAAGTCTAGCCGCCCCGTTTTGATTTAACCGGTCTTAAGTCAGAAGGAGACAGCCATGAAAATACAGATAATGTCCCCGGCCGCGGACAGAGTTGATTTCAAAGTGCCCCCAGCGCCTCGACTGTCCACCCTGGAGGGTAAGACCATTGGCTTGTATAACAATATGACCGGCGGCGCGGACATCGCGGTGGACCGGGTGGCGGAGCACATCAGCCAGCGGTTCGCCAACGTCAAATTCGAGAGATACGGCGGCGACCTACGCCCGGGTCGGCCCGTCCTCAGCCGGGGAGTCCATATCGATGACGAGGAAGGGGCTCGGATCGCCACCGAGGTCGATGCCATGATCGGCGCCACCGCCCATTGAGGCGGTTGCACGTCGTGGCTTGCCCACGACATGGTAGCCGCTGAGAAAGCGGGCATCCCAGCCGTAGCCATCGCCGCCCGAAGCTTCGCCAGGGCGTGGCAATCCTGTGTGGATGGATGGGGTCAGCCCAACGCCGCCTTCGTCACCATTACCCACGCGACCACAGGCCAGCAGGCGGACTTCATTCGTAACATGGTGGACGAGCAGATCGACGCCATCATCCAGGGTCTAACCGTACTACCCGCTTCAGCCGGGAGGCCGAGGGGCGCTAAGTCCACCGGCAATGGCACCGAGATCTTCACCGTCGAGATGGATGAAACGCCGCAAGGACTGAACACCGTGAATCTATTCCTTGAGGAACGTGACTGGAGCGACGGCAGCCCCGTCATTCCTCCCACGCCGGCCGCCGTCGAGCAGATGCTGAAGGGGACCAAACGGCAGCCCCAGGAAGTAGTCATGGTCATGGAGCCAGGATTTGGATTGGCCACGGTGGAAAAGATTGCCATCAACGCGGTCATGGCAGGCTGCCGCCCGGAGCAATTCCCCGTTCTACTCGCAGCCATCGACTGCCTGGCCCAACCGGAGATGAACCACCGGGACATGCAGGTTTCCGGCCATACGGAGTCGTTGATCATCCTGGTCAACGGCCCCATAGCCTACAAGGCCGGGATAAATTTTGGCACCACCGCAATGGGTCCCGGCGTCGTCAATAGCGCAAACACCGCCATTGGCCGGGCCCTGCGCCTATGCCTGATCAATATCGGCTATTGCAAGGCGGGATCTGGGGACCCAAACTTCGTGGGCCTGCCCACCAAATTCGGGATGTGCATCGCCGAAAACGAGGAGATCAGTCCCTGGCAGCCATACCATATGGACCGGGGATTCCAGCGGGACCAAAGCGCGGTCACCTTAGCCACCGTTACCGGACCGACAACCATCATCGATTCGGCCTCCAGAAGCCACGAAGACACGCTGGGCAACATAGCGTCGATGATGTTCTATCGCAACGCCGGAGCCGGCGGATGGCTCAGGGGTTGGCAATCCGCCCAGGTGGGACACACCAACAAGAGGGTGAGTTATCCGGGACCATACCATCCCATCATTCTCAGTCCTTCCCGCGCCGTCATCATGGCCGAGGCCGGCATGAGCAAACAAGACGCCCAGGAGTGGCTGCACCGCAACTGCACCATATCTTTAAAAGCCGCGCTGGGAGCCCGCGATATGCCCACCGGCGCCGACGGCAAATGGCTGGACCATCCTGAATTGCAGCATCTGGCCGGCGACCCCGACGCCACCATCCCAGCACTGGAAAGCCCGGAACAATACCTATTGTTCATATCCGGCGGTTCGACCCACTATGCTCATTTCTTCTACGGGACCTACGGTATTGCCAGCATGCCCGTCGAAGACGTGTAGATCCCGGCCCAACTTCATCGGCCGGCATTTAGTGGGCGGCGTTGCAGCTAGCGGAAAAGATTCGGCCTAAACCACAATTCCGGTCAACCCCGCACTGGAACCACCTCTCCATCCCGATTATACTGGCGGCATGGCAGAGCCACTGTCCCAACCAGGCAGAAGTTCGATTCCCCCTGGCCAGTCGCGGAACGTCTTCGTCGGTCGTCAGCGGGAGTTGACCGAACTTACGGCTGCTCTAGAGGAAGCACTGTCTGGCAAGGGGCGGCTGATGATGCTGATGGGGGAGCCGGGCATCGGCAAGACGCGTACCACCCAAGAGCTTGCATCCTACGCCGAGCGTCAAGGCGCCAAAGTGCTTTGGGGCCGTTGCTACGAACGGGAGGGCGTCCCTCCATATTGGCCTTGGGTCCAAGCCATGCGGGCCTACATCAAATCGGCCAGTGCCGAACAGCTTATCGCAGAGTTAGGCCGCGGAGCCGCCGCCATCGCCGATGTCATTCCAGAGATACATGACAAGATCCCGGACCTTAAGCTTTCGCGGTCCCAGGAGCCTGAAGCGGCCCGTTTCCGCCTTTTCGACTCAATCACTACATTCCTGAAGAACGCGGCTCAAAATCAGCCATTGATGCTAGTGCTGGACGACCTTCACTGGGCAGACCGGTCGTCTCTGTCATTGCTGGAGTTCGTGGCACGAGAGTTGGGGGAGTCCCGGCTTTTGCTGGTGGGCTGCTATCGCGACACCGAGCTTTCCCGGCAGCATCCCCTGGCGGAGACCCTGGCCCAGTTATCCCGGGAGCCAGTCTTTCGGCGCCAGGTGCTTCGCGGTTTAGGTCAAGATGAATTTGGGCAATACATCGCGTCTGCCACCGGCTTCCAACTTTCCCCCGAGTTAACAGGCGCCATATATGCCCATACCGAAGGCAACCCGTTTTTCATGACCGAAGTGATCAAGCTGCTGGAAGAAAGCGGCGAATTGACCGCCGGGCACATAGGCGCTAGCGAAGAACTGAGGGTTCCAGAAGGCGTCCGGGACGTAATCGGCCAGCGTCTCAATAGGCTGTCGCAGCAGTGTAATGATGTGCTGACCACGGCATCCATCATCGGGCGCGAGTTCGATTTCCGGCTGCTGCGAATCCTTAGCGGCGAGCTGTCCGAAGACCAAATTCTCCAGATGGTGGATGAGGCGTTATCCTTTCATTTGATCGAAGACGTGCCCGGCCAAATGGACCGCTACCAGTTCGTCCATGCCCTTGTTCAGCAGACGTTGGCGGAGGAGGTAAACACCAGCCGCAGCGTGCGGCTGCACGCCCGGATCGCGGAAGCCTTGGAATCCTTGTACGGAGGGGAGGCGGAGGCCCATGCCTCGGAATTGGCTCACCATTTCGCCGAGGCTCAGACATCTATTGGTCCCACTAAATTAGTGCGCTACTCCTCGGTCGCGGGAGAACAGGCTTTAGCCGCCTACGCTTATGAGGACGCGCTGGCGCATTTTGAAAAAGGCTTGGTTGCGCGAGACATAGCTCTGTCCGGAACAGAAACGGCTCCCGATGAAGAGGGCGCGAATCTGCTGTTCGGCCTGGCGCGGGCCCAGGCCACCACCCGGGAACGGCACAATGTAGAAGAGGCAGCGACGACCCTGCGGCGCGCCTTCGAGTATTTTGATCAGTCAGGAAATGTATCCCGTGCGGTGGCCGTAGCAGAAATCACACCTGGCGGGACGACAAGGGACCTCATTGAAAGGGCTCTGGCTATGATCTCCCCGGATAGCCACCAGGCTGGCCTCCTCCTGTCCCTCCACGGCGTTCATTTTGGACAGTTGGAAGGCGGCTACGATACCGCCCAGGAGTCCTTTAGGCGGGCCCTAACAATCGCCCGGCGGGAGGGTGACGAGACTTTGGCGATTCGGACGCGGGCCTCGGCAGCCCATCTTGCCTACGGGATGCTTCGTCATGATGAATGCCTCCAATGGAGCCTGAGCGCCATCGAACTGGCCCGGCGCATCGCCGATCCCCTCGCCGAAGTCATGGCGCGCTACTACGCAGGGGGGGCACATCTCATCCAGGGGAATATTGAAGAAGCCGCTCGGCACCCCACCGAGTTATTGCCAGTTGCGGAGAAGGTACGAGACCGCTTATGGCTCACCCAGGCGATCTGGAGGAACGACACATTATATAACTTGGCGGGCGATTGGCGAACGGCCCGGGAATTCAACGACCGTGGGCTAGCGATTTCGGCCCAGTCGTTGAATCTCCTTTGCAGTAGAGTTTTGTTGGAATACGAGGTGGGAGAGTTTGGGCAGGGGGAAGCCTATTTGAACCGGCTGATCAAGGCGATGGAGTTCGTTTCACCGGGTAGCAATGATTACGGGTTCCCCGCCGCGGTGCTACTCCTGGCCGACCGTATCACCGGCGACGCTAGGTGGACCGAACTGGCCGAGGAAGCCGCCAATCGAGCGGTCGCCGCGGCGACGCCTCCTTTAGGTATGATTCCGGCCCGGGCAGCTCTTGGGTTGGTGGCCGCTGTTCGGGGCGATGCCGATTCAGCGGGTGAGCAATACCTGATCGTTCAGGAATATCGAGGTATCGCCCTGCCGGGCATCCTCCGGTCCGTCGACCTGTTATTGGGGATTATAAGCCAAACGATGCGCAACCTTGACCAAGCCGCATCCCACTTCGAGGACGCCCGGGCTTTTTGCCGCAAGGCGGGCTACCGGCCCGAGCTCGCCTGGACCTGCTGCGACTATGCCGACCTATTGATGGTAGGAGCGGGTTTAAAACCCGCCTATACGAACTCAGAAAAATCGGTGGCCCTTTTGGATGAGTCGCTGTCAATCGCCACCGAGCTGGGCATGACACCCTTGATGGAGAGGGTGACCGAACGCCTGGAGCAGGTTCAGGCCATGCCCGAACCGGCCCCAGTCTACCCCGGCGGCCTCACCGAAAGAGAGGTGGAGGTGCTGCGGCTTATCGCTTCGGGCAATACTAACCTGGAGATAGCCGAAGAACTGGTCATAGCAGAGGGAACGGCGCGCAGGCACGTGGCCAACATTTACGAAAAGATCGGCGCCGCCAACCGGGTGGAGGCGGCTGCATATGCAGGGCAGCATGGGCTTTCCCAGTAAGGGTCTTATACAAATGGTAGATGACGAGTCTAAGCCACGCCAAATGCCGCCGGCCGCCCGTCGGCCAGGTGCGGTCTTCGTAGGCCGCCAGCGGGAGTTGGCGGAGCTTAATACTGCCCGGGAGGAAGCCCTGTCCGGCCAAGGACGGCTGGTCATGTTGGTGGGCGAGCCAGGCATCGGCAAGACGCGCTCCACCCAGGAACTGGCAGCCTACGCGGAGAACCGTGGCGCGCGGGTCTTCTCGGGCCGGTGCTACGAAGAAGAAGGTACCCACCTACTGGCCATGGGTCCAGGCCATGCGGGCCTACGTCCAACGAACCAACGCGGAACAACTCATCACAGAGATGGGTCCCGGCGCCGGCGACATTGCCGAGATCGTCCCGGACATTCGGGGTAAACTACCGGATTTGGAAAAGCCCCCGGCCCTGGAACCCCAGGCGGCCCGTTTCCGCCTTTTCGATTCAATCACGACGTTCCTGAAGGACGCAGCGCAGAACCAGCCCTTGATGCTCGTCCTAGACGACCTCCATTGGGCAGACCGGTCATCTTTGTCACTGCTTGAGTTCCTGGCACGAGAGCTGGGCGAGTCCCGGCTTTTGCTGGTGGGCTGCTATCGTGACACAGGGCTTTCCCGGCAGCATCCCCTGGCCGAGACGCTGGCCCAGTTGTCACGGGAGCCAATCTTTCGGCGCCAAACGCTCCGCGGCCTGGCTGAGGATGAATTTGAGCAATTCATCGAAGCAACCACCGGTTTCGAGCTTGCCCGGCAGCTGACCGGCACCCTTTATGCCCACACCGAGGGCAATCCTTTTTTCATGACCGAAGTGATCAGGTTGCTATCGGAAAGTGGCGAATTGACCGCCGAGCACATCGGCACACCCGAAGGTCTGAGAATACCGGAAGGGGTCCGGGAGGTAATCGAGCAACGTCTCAACCGGCTATCTGATGAATGTAGCCAGGTGTTGACCACCGCCTCCATCATAGGCCGGGAATTCGATTTCCGGCTGTTGGGCAGCCTGATCGAAAACATCGGCGAGGACCAATTGTTGGGCGCCGTAGACGAAGCGGTGAGCGCTCGATCGATCGAGGAGGTATCCAACCGGGCGGAACGCTTCCAGTTCAGCCACGCCCTGATCCAGCAGACTCTCGCTGAAGAGATGACCACCACCCGGAGGGTGTGATTGCATGTCCGGATTGGCGAGGTTTTGGAAGAGCTATACGGGACCGACGCGGAGTCCCACGCCGCTGAGTTGGCCCACCATTTCGCCGAAGCCCAGACGTTAACTGGCCCGGATAAGCTGGTGCGCTATTCGCTTTTGGCTGGGGAACGGGCGCTGGCTTCTAATGCCTGGGAGGACGCACTTACACATTTTGAAAGAGGCTTGGTTGCCCGGGACCTATCCCTTTCCGGAACGGAGGCGGCTCCAGACTAAGAAGCAGCGAAACTGCTGTTCGGACTGGCGCGGGCCCAGTCCACCACCTTCAACCCGGATCGGCTTGAAGAAACGTTCGCCACCCTAAGCCGCGCCTTCGAGTATTACGCCGAGACGGGGAATGTCGCCCAGGCGGTGGCCGCCGCGGAGTTCCTAATCGCGGCCCCGGCTTATTTGATCCCAGGGCTCGCCGAACTTTTAGCCCGTGCTCTTACTCTGGTCCCGGCCGATTCCCACGAGGCGGGGCGACTCCTCTCTCGCTACGGCGGGGTCCTTGGAGGTGGGGAAGGCGACTACGAGGGCGCTCAACATGCCCTGGAGCGGGCCACTGCCATCGCCAGGCGTGGGGGGACGTAGCATTGGAAGTGGCGACCCTGACCAATGCCGCCGTTGTGAGCGGGACCCACCAGCGCTGGCAAGAGAGCGTAGACAATGGGCTGCGAGCCATCGAATTGGCCGCTGGTCGTGATTTCCCTCTTTTCAGAACATGGAATTCTCGTTGGCGGGCTGCGATGAGCGCTCTTCATATGGGTGATCCTGATGCTGCCCGTCCCCACACTTTGTTCATGATCGACCGTGCGGAGGAGCGGACCACTTCCCGAGCAGCCGCCGGTCACGGGTTTGCGGTGGCGACATATTTGTCGTTCCTTGAGGGAGATTGGAATGCCAGCCGTCAATATAGCGACCGGGGCATGGAGCGATCACCCGCAAATCCGCATCTCCTAATGCTCCGGGCTGTATTGGAACATGAGACGGGGGACTCCGCCCAAGGAGACATCCATCTTGAGCATCTCCTGGCGGCGGCGGACCGGCCTGGACCAGTGCTATCCTGGGCATGGGGAATGGCGACAGCAGCAGTGGCGCGCATCACCGCTGTCCCTGGCCGCTTGGAAATAGCCGAGGCAGCCCCCAAGACGGTTCTTTCAGATCAGGGTTCTGGCCGTGCTATGGCCGGGTATGCCGAGGCAGGCTTGGCCCTGTTGGCCGTGCAGAAGGGTGACCAGTCTACAGCGGAGGAGTATTATGCTTATCTTCTAGGACAGCGAGCCACGATGATTTTATCATCGGTCGACCGCTTGCTCGGTCTCCTGTCCCAGACAATGGGCAACTCGGACCGGGCGGCGGCACACTTCGAGGACGCGCCGGCCTTCAGCCGCAAGGCGGGCTACCGGCCCGAGCTGGCCTGGATTTGCTGCGACTACGCAGATGCCCTCCATGAGCGCAACGGCCCGGAGGACCGGGCCAAGGCCTCGGCGCTGTTGTACAAATCTTTGGCCATCTCCACCCATTTGGGTATGCGGCCTTTGATGGAGCGGGTGAGCGTAAGGTTGGAGCGAATCAACGCCCGGCCTATGCCGGCCCCCGCCTCCCCCGGAGGCCTCACCGAACGAGAGGTGGAGGTGCTACGCCTCCTCGCCACCGGCAAGACAAACTTGGAGATAGCCGATGAACTGGTCATAGCGGAGGGAACGGCGCGCAGGCACGTGGCCAACATCTACGAGAAGATCGGCGCCGCCAACCGGGTGGAGGCGGCATCATATGCCGCCCATCAAGGGCTTTCGCAGTCGGGGTTCCGGCCAAGAACGCCGGCTATTGGATCCTTCCTCCTGGAATGTTCACCCACGCGCTCATCTCGTGGGGCAGGGTGACGGGCTCCGCTTTGGTCACATAGGACGGCGTGAGCTTTTTGATAGAGTTGACGCCCATCAGCCCCATGGCGATGCGTATCTCCTCCTCCAATATCTCCAGTACCCGGACCGCTCCCTCAGTTCCGTTGGCAGCCAGGCCCCAGGCCTGAAGCTTTCCGATGGCCACCGCCTTAGCGCCCAAGGCCACGGCTTTGACCACGTCGCTTCCCCGTTGCACTCCACCGTCGACAACTATCTCAGCCTTGTCTCCGACGACGTCCACTATCTCAGGAAGCATGTCAATCGTTCCTAGCCCATGGTCCAACTGGCGGCCGCCGTGATTCGATACCCAAATGACATCGACGCCGTGCTCCAACGCCATGGCGGCATCGGCGGCGGTGGCGATCCCTTTTAGCATGAACGGAAGCCCGGCATACTCTTTTATCCTGTCGATGCTTTCCCACGTCACCGATGCCTGCCATACAGGGTCACGGGGGTTGCGCTGGGAAACGGGGGTCCAGCGGGTCAGCAGCGACCGCTCCCGCCGGCTGTAGGTAGCAGTATCGACGGTTATGCAGAACCCTTTGTAACAGGCCGCTTTCACCCGGTCTATCATTTCTTTGGTCCACTCCCAATCCCCGTGGATGTAGAGTTGGAACATATTGGAGGGGCCACTGGCGGCGGCGATTTCTTCCAGGGACGGCAGGGTCACCGAGCTCACGACGTGCGTCGTGCCAAACTCAGCGGCTGCCCTGGCGGCGTCGGCCCCGCCCTCGGGAATGAATACCTGCAGCGAGCCAATGGGGGCTAGGATCACCGGGATCCGTAGGGAATGCCCAAGAAAGGTGGTCGAAGTGTCAACCTTGGATACGTCCTCCAGCACCCTGGGCCTAAAGGCCACCCGGTCGAACGCCAGGCGGTTGCGCCGCATGGTCGTCTCTGACTCCGAAGCGCCCACCAGGTAATCCCAGGGGCCCTGGGAAAGGCGCTTCCGTGCCTCCCGCACAATCTCTTCATTGCTTACAAATTCTGGACTCAATCTAGGTCTCCTTACGGCTGTGGGTTCGTCTGGCCATCACCTCGGATGGGGTTCCAATCCTAGTATATCCCCACAACGGCCTTGGCCGGAAAATCTGCTATCCCCACGCGGGACCTGGACGGGCGCCGTCAGACCAGGATCGTCGGAACTAGGAGTTCGGGAACGGACTGCCCTACGATTTGCCGGACGGTTGACACAGCCGTAGACCAATGTGAGCGTTTGCCTTTCATCCCGATAGTTGGGAGGTCCTCCTGTATAGCGGCGAAGGCCGATCTGGCGGCCGATCCCCTCGCCGAATTTCGAATCCGTGATTTGCGTTGATTTCGCGTTAGGCTGGGCGCCGATGCTTCCAGTGTTATAATCCCGGAAACAAAACTGGAAACGAACTGGCGGGTAGCAGATGATCCAGGACAGAACAAGCCGGGACGCCGGGACGGTACCAGTTCACCCATGCTCTGATTCAGGAGACGCTAGCTCAGGAGCTATCCGCGACGCGGCGGGCCAGGTTGCACGCCCGAATCGCCCAGGCACTGGAGGAGATGTACGGTACAAACGGCCAGGCCCACGCCGCCGAGTTGGCCCAACACTTCGCCGAGGCTGAATTGGTCCTCGGTCCTACCAAACTGGTGCGCTACTCGCTGCTGGCTGGCGAAAGAGCAGTGGCTGCCTTCGCCTACGAAGATGCACTTGCTCATTTTGAACGGGGATTACCCAAGTTATAGGCCATGATGAACAGCCCCAGCCTGACCTGATTGGCCACGAACTTGTGGCAGGACAACCTCGTCCAGTTCAGGGCGTGCTTTCCCTCTTTTATCCATTGCTCCGCCGTGCCTCGGCCGTTGTAGAAGCGGACTATCCCTATAGTTG